>NZ_CP117445.1:0-125000 GCF_030687715.1 Pseudomonas sp. FP2196 | reverse complement strand
GGTAGTTCATCGCCTGGTTAGCCAGGCAGGCGACCTGCACATCCAGCAATGCCATATCAATGTGCTGGCCACCGCCATCGTGATCTCGATGAGCCAGTGCCGCGAGGATCGCCACCGCCGAATAGAGACCGGTCAGAATATCCGTCAGCGCCACACCGACTTTCACCGGCCCGGCGCCCTCATCACCCTCAGGTCGACCGGTCAGACTCATCAGCCCGCCCAGCCCCTGGATCATGAAGTCATAGCCCGCGCGCTTGGCGTAAGGCCCGGTCTGACCAAACCCCGTGATCGAGCAATAGATCAGATCCGGATTGATCGCCTTGAGTGATTCATAATCCAATCCATACGCCGCCAGGCCACCGACCTTGAAGTTCTCGATCAGAATGTCCGACTTGGCTGCCAACTCCCGCACAAGCTTCTGCCCTTCGGGACGCGTGAAGTCGATGGTCACCGATTGCTTGTTGCGGTTGGCCGACAGGTAGTAAGCCGCCTCTGACGTGTTCTCGCCATAGGCGTCTTTAAGGAAGGGAGGCCCCCAGGCGCGAGTGTCGTCACCATTGCCCGGGCGCTCGACCTTGATCACCTCCGCGCCAAGGTCGGCGAGGATCTGCCCGGCCCACGGTCCGGCCAATACTCGCGATAAATCCAGTACCCGTAGATGCGACAGCGCGCCCATGGTCGCTCTCCTATTAATAGAACGCTTGCAGACCGGTTTGCGCACGCCCCAGGATCAACGCGTGAACGTCGTGGGTGCCTTCATAGGTATTCACCACTTCCAGGTTAACCAGATGACGGGCCACGCCGAACTCGTCGGAGATACCGTTGCCGCCCAACATGTCACGAGCCATACGCGCGATATCGAGCGACTTGCCACACGAGTTGCGCTTCATGATCGAAGTAATTTCCACGGCAGCCGTGCCCTCATCCTTCATGCGACCCAGGCGCAGGCAGCCTTGCAGCGCCAGAGTGATCTCGGTCTGCATGTCAGCGAGCTTCTTCTGGATCAACTGAGTAGCGGCCAATGGACGACCGAACTGGTGGCGATCCAGGGTGTATTGGCGGGCGGTATGCCAGCAGAACTCGGCAGCGCCCAGTGCGCCCCAGGAGATACCGTAGCGTGCGGAGTTGAGGCAGGTGAACGGACCTTTCAATCCGCGCACGTCCGGGAAGATGTTCTCTTCCGGTACGAAGACGTTGTCCATCACGATCTCACCGGTGATCGAAGCACGCAGGCCGACCTTGCCGTGAATCGCCGGAGCGCTCAGACCTTTCCAGCCTTTCTCCAGCACGAAGCCACGAATGTCGCCGGCATCGTCCTTGGCCCACACCACGAACACGTCGGCGATCGGGCTGTTAGTGATCCACATCTTCGCGCCGGTCAGGCTGTAACCGCCGTCGACCTTGCGAGCACGGGTAATCATCGCGCCCGGGTCGGAACCGTGGTTCGGCTCGGTCAGACCGAAGCAGCCGATCCATTCGCCGGACGCCAGTTTTGGCAGATATTTCTGTTTCTGGGCTTCGGTGCCAAACTCGTTGATCGGCACCATCACCAGCGAGGACTGCACGCTCATCATCGAGCGATAGCCGGAATCGACACGCTCCACCTCACGAGCGATCAAGCCGTAGCTGACATAGTTGAGGCCGCTGCCACCGTACTGCTCAGGGATGGTTGCGCCCAACAGGCCGACTTCACCCATCTCGCGAAAGATCGCCGGGTCAGTCTTCTCATGGCGAAAGGCTTCGAGGACACGCGGTGCGAGGCTCTGTTGAGCGAACTGCTCGGCGGTGTCGCGGATCATGCGCTCTTCTTCAGTGAGCTGTTGATCCAGCAGCAGGGGATCGATCCAGTTGAAGCTAGCTTTACCGCCCATGAGTGTGTCCTCGCAAATCGGGTGAATTAACGTGGCATTGATCCTAGGCGCGGTTCGCCGTCGCGGCAAACGAGGATTTCGCATCCTGTTGTGCTAATTTCTCACTCCGAAACGTCGCTGAATGCCTTTTACGCGGCGCATTAGTGAGGTTGATGTACATGCGCAGGAAGATCCCCAGCACTACCGCTCTGATCAGCTTCGAAGCCGCCGCTCGCCATGAGAGCTTTACCAAGGCTGCCGAAGAACTTTCCCTCACCCAGGGCGCCATTTGCCGACAGATCGCCAGCCTTGAGGATTTCCTCAGCGTGGAACTGTTCCGACGCTCACGACGTGGTGTGAAGCTGACCGAAGCAGGACTTTCCTACAGCCGCCGGGTGGCGACTCAACTCGACGCGGTTGAGCGCGATACGTTATCGGTCATGGGTCAACAAGGCGCCAATGTGATCGAACTGGCGGTGGTGCCGACCTTCGGCACGCAATGGCTGCTGCCAAGGCTTAAGGATTTCCAACTCAAGCACCCGGAAGTCACGGTCAACCTGACCAACCGCACCCGCCCGTTCCTGTTTGCCGACACCGATTTCGACGCGGCGATCTACTTCGGCGATGCGGACTGGTCCGGTACCGAATCCCACAGGCTGATGGGTGAGAATCCGATGCCGGTGTGCAGCCCCGCCCTACTCGGCAACAAGACGCATCTGACAGCCGATGAAATTGCCGATCTACCGCTCTTACAGCAGACCACCCGACCCTACGCTTGGCGTCAGTGGTTCAACTTGCAGCATTTGAATATCCCACGCGACATGACAGGCCCGCGCTACGAGCTATTCTCCATGCTGGCTCAGGCGGCCATGCACGACATGGGCATCGCACTGATTCCACCGTTCCTGATCCAACGCGAACTCGCGGAGCACCGCCTGGTGATTGCCAACCCGAATGCGCTCTCAAGCATCAAGGCGTATTACCTGATGATTCCTGAGCGAAAAGTCGAATCGGCGTCTTTAAAGGCATTTCGCGACTGGTTGGTAAATCAGGCGCAGAGCTACAGCCTAGAAGGATAAAGGCTTACAGCAATACCTAACTCCGTAGTCAGAATATCTAAAGCCCTACAGATATAAGTATTTGTCGCATATTCAACGACTGTATCCGAAAGTCGTACAGACGTCCCACAAGCGCCTGCTGACGTGGCTTTGAGCCTTCACGCGCGACTCATCATGGCTTATTCACGTCGCCGATGAGAAATTTTTTCAAATTCAGCCAGAATCCTTACAAGGCACGGCCTGCAAGGGATTCAACCGGCTATCTGCGACATTCGGTCACGGGATGACTTGTAGTTAATTTTCCGTCACCCGTCATAATCCCTTGAAGGGCATAAAGTTCGCCTGCAAAATGCCGCGCCCCGCCCTGATTTGGCGGGATCGTGCTGATCGGCCGCCCCAGTCGCACCATCCGCAGTGCCTGGGTTTACTCAATAAGATCACGCAGGAGATTTGACGTGCACATTGGTGTTCCTCTCGAAACCCAGACCGGTGAAACACGGGTTGCTGCAACCCCGGAAACCATTAAAAAGCTGATCAGCCAAGGTCATAAGGTCACTGTGCAAACCGGCGCCGGCGTTAAAGCCAGCGTTGTCGACAGTGCCTATGAAGCGGCAGGCGCGACCATTGGCAGTGCCAATGACGCGTTTGGCGCCGAGTTGATTCTCAAAGTGGTCGCGCCAAGCGATGCCGAACTGACGCTGATAAAGCGCGGTGCGGTGCTGGTCGGCATGCTCAACCCGTTCAACAACGAAACCATCGCCAAAATGGCCGAGTGCGGGATTACCGCGTTCGCCCTGGAGGCGGCGCCGCGCACCTCGCGGGCACAGAGTCTCGATGTGTTGTCGTCGCAGGCGAACATTGCCGGTTACAAGGCTGTGTTGTTGGCTGCCCACTACTATCCACGCTTCATGCCGATGCTGATGACTGCTGCGGGCACCGTGAAAGCGGCGCGCGTGCTGATTCTCGGCGCGGGTGTGGCCGGGTTGCAGGCGATTGCCACGGCGAAACGTCTGGGTGCGGTGATCGAAGCGTCTGACGTACGACCGGCGGTGAAGGAGCAGATCGAATCCCTCGGCGCCAAGTTTGTCGACGTGCCTTACGAGACCGATGAAGAGCGTGAATGCGCCGTCGGTGTCGGCGGTTACGCGCGGCCAATGCCGGCGAGCTGGATGCAACGTCAGGCCCAAGCCGTGCACGAACGCGCCAAGCAGGCTGACATCGTCATTACCACCGCGCTGATTCCGGGCCGCAAGGCACCAACTTTGTTGAGCGCCGATACCGTGGCGCAGATGAAGCCGGGTTCAGTGGTCATCGACCTCGCCGCCGCGCAGGGCGGCAACTGCCCGCTGACCGTGGCCGATCAGGTCGTGATCGAGAACGGCGTGACTATCGCCGGCCCGACCAATCTGGCCGGTGAAGTCGCTGCAGATGCTTCGGCGCTGTATGCGCGCAACCTGCTGGACTTCCTGAAGCTGGTCTTCACCAAAGAAGGCCAGTTCGACGTCAACCTCGAAGACGACATCGTCGCCGCGTGCCTGATGTGCCGCGACGGCCAAGTCATCCGCAAAAACGCCTAAGCAGGGATTCTGACGATGGAAGAGCTTATCTCCCCCGGTATCTACAACCTGATCATCTTCGTGCTGGCGATTTATGTCGGTTATCACGTGGTCTGGAACGTTACGCCTGCGTTGCATACACCTTTGATGGCCGTCACCAACGCCATTTCCGCGATCGTGATCGTCGGCGCCATGCTGGCCGCCGCACTGACCGTCACCCCGCTGGGCAAAACCATGGGCACCCTCGCCGTGGCGCTGGCTGCGGTCAACGTATTCGGTGGCTTCCTGGTCACCCGCCGCATGCTTGAGATGTTCAAGAAGAAAGCCCCGAAAGTAAAAGAAGAGGCGCCGAAGTAATGAGCATGAATCTCGTCACGACGCTCTACCTGATCGCGTCGATCTGCTTTATCCAGGCCCTCAAAGGCCTGTCGCACCCGACCACTTCGCGGCGCGGCAACCTGTTCGGCATGCTCGGCATGGCGCTGGCCATCCTCACCACCGTCGGCCTTATTTATAAGCTCGGCGCTGAGCTGGCCACGGCGGGTATCGGTTATGTGATCGTCGGCCTGCTGATCGGCGGCACTGCCGGTTCGATCATGGCCAAGCGCGTTGAAATGACCAAGATGCCGGAACTGGTCGCCTTCATGCACAGCATGATCGGTCTGGCCGCGGTGTTCATCGCCATTGCCGCAGTGGTCGAGCCGCAGTCGCTGGGTATCGTCAAACACCTGGGCGACTCGATCCCGGCGGGCAATCGTCTGGAGCTTTTCCTCGGCGCGGCGATTGGTGCAATCACCTTCTCCGGTTCGGTGATCGCTTTCGGCAAGCTCTCGGGCAAGTACAAGTTCCGCCTATTCCAGGGTGCACCGGTACAGTTCGCCGGGCAGCACAAGCTGAACGCAGTACTGGGTCTGGCCACATTGGCACTCGGCCTGACCTTCATGTTTACCGGCAACCTCACGGCGTTCGCGCTGATGCTGGCGCTGGCGTTCGTGATGGGCGTGCTGATCATCATCCCGATCGGCGGCGCCGACATGCCGGTGGTGGTATCGATGCTCAACAGCTATTCCGGTTGGGCGGCAGCGGGTATCGGCTTCTCGCTGAACAACTCGATGCTGATCATCGCCGGTTCGCTGGTGGGTTCGAGCGGTGCGATCCTCTCGTACATCATGTGCAAGGCGATGAACCGTTCCTTCTTTAACGTACTGCTCGGCGGTTTCGGCAATACGGCCGATGCAGGCCCTGCCGGTGCAAAAGAAGCACGTCCGGTGAAATCCGGTTCGGCCGATGATGCGACCTTCCTGCTGACCAACGCCGATACCGTGATCATCGTGCCGGGCTACGGCTTGGCGGTTGCACGTGCGCAGCATGCATTGAAAGAGCTGACCGAAAAGCTGACTCACCGTGGCGTGACCGTGAAGTACGCGATCCACCCGGTGGCCGGCCGTATGCCTGGCCACATGAACGTTCTGCTCGCCGAGGCTGAAGTGCCTTACGACCAGGTGTTCGAGATGGAAGACATCAACTCCGAGTTCGGTCAGGCCGACGTGGTGCTGGTGCTCGGCGCGAACGACGTGGTCAACCCGGCCGCCAAGAACGATCCGAAGTCGCCCATTGCTGGCATGCCGATCCTCGAAGCGTTCAAGGCCAAGACCATCATCGTCAACAAGCGCTCGATGGCCAGCGGTTATGCCGGTCTGGACAACGAGCTGTTCTATCTGGACAAGACCATGATGGTGTTCGGCGACGCGAAGAAAGTCATCGAAGACATGGTCAAAGCGGTCGAGTAACTCTGCACTGCAAGACCAAACGCCCCGACTTGTCGGGGCGTTTTTGTTTGCGCAAAGCGTCGGACAATATGCCGCGTTGTTGCAGATCCGGTAACGATGTTTTACTTGAAACCCGCTAAATAGACGCCTCTTTTGCGACCTTGGTAGCGGGACAGGCGCCCGTCAAATTCACTAGACTGCGCATCCTGCTACTCGCTACCCGAGAAAATAATCCATGTACCGTGACCGTATTCGCCTGCCTTCGTTGTTGGATAAAGTGATGAGCGCCGCTGACGCCGCCGCACTGATCGAAGACGGCATGACCGTCGGCATGAGCGGCTTCACCCGCGCCGGCGAAGCCAAAGCCGTCCCTCATGCACTGGCCGAGCGAGCCAAGGTCACGCCGCTGAAGATCAGCCTGATGACCGGCGCGAGTCTGGGCAACGATCTCGACAAGCAACTGACCGAAGCAGGCGTGTTGTCGCGTCGCATGCCGTTCCAGGTCGACAGCACCTTGCGCAAGGCGATCAACGCCGGCCAGGTGATGTTCATCGACCAGCACTTGTCGGAAACCGTCGAGCAACTGCGCAACCAGCAACTGAAGCTGCCGGACATCGCGGTGATCGAAGCCGTGGCCATCACCGAACAGGGCCATATCGTACCGACCACCTCAGTGGGCAACTCGGCGAGCTTCGCGATTTTCGCCAAGCAGGTGATCGTCGAGATCAACCTGGCGCACAACGCCAATCTCGAAGGCCTGCATGACATTTATATTCCGACGTATCGTCCGACGCGTACGCCAATCCCGCTGGTAAAAGTCGACGACCGTATTGGCAGCACGGCGATTCCGATTCCGCCGGAGAAGATTGTCGCCATCGTCATCACCCAGCAGGCGGATTCGCCGTCCACCGTGTCGTCGCCGGACGTCGATACCAACGCCATCGCCGACCACCTGATCACCTTCTTCAAGCAGGAAGTCGATGCCGGGCGCATGACCAATAAGCTCGGCCCGTTGCAGGCCGGGATCGGCAACATCGCCAACGCGGTGATGTGCGGTCTGATCGACTCGCCGTTCGAAGACCTGACCATGTACTCCGAAGTGCTGCAGGATTCGACCTTCGACCTGATCGACGCCGGCAAGCTGAGCTTCGCCTCGGGCAGTTCGATCACCTTGTCGGAACGGCGCAACAGCGATGTGTTCGGCAATCTGGAGAAGTACAAAGACAAACTGGTGCTGCGTCCGCAGGAGATTTCCAACCATCCGGAAGTGGTGCGGCGCCTCGGGATCATCGGGATCAACACGGCGCTGGAGTTCGACATCTACGGCAACGTCAACTCTACCCATGTCTGCGGTACGCGGATGATGAACGGCATCGGTGGCTCCGGCGACTTCGCGCGCAACGCGCATCTGGCGGTGTTCGTGACCAAGTCGATTGCCAAGGGTGGCGCGATTTCCAGCGTGGTGCCGATGGTCAGCCATGTCGACCATACCGAGCATGATGTCGACATTCTGGTGACTGAGGTGGGTCTGGCGGACTTGCGTGGCCTGGCACCACGGGAGCGTGCGCGGGTGATCATCGATAATTGTGTGCACCCGGACTATCGTCAGGCGTTGAATGATTACTTCACCGCAGCCTGTGCAATCGGTGGCCACACTCCGCATATCCTGCGTGAAGCCTTGAGCTGGCACATCAACCTGGAAGAAACCGGGCGGATGCTGGCGGTGTAACTCGCACAGATATTCCGCTGGCGCAAACACAGTTTCGTCAGCGGGATGTTGCAACCCGCGCAAGATGTCAAAAACTGTACTGCTGTACCGGTCTTTTCCTACAGCAATACCCTACGCTTTCTTCGAAAACACGTCATAACGCACCATATAGGTGCAGACAGGTACAGTTTGCTCGATTTTGACCCGTACACCCCATTTAAACAGTTAACTGGTCACTCACAATACAGTTGAACTGTATCTAGAGAGACTGGGCAAACGAGAGGATCATGGGCACCAGTCAAACCACTACCTGATCCCGCCACAAGCGGAAGGATGTCAACCATGGAACGTACACTCAGTTCCGAACTGTTCTTCGAAGACAAAGCTGTAAACACCCAGGCTTCCCTGCCTCTGCGCGTTATTGCCAACCTGATGTTGTGGCAGCGCCGCATCTCCAGCCGCCACCAACTGGCTCGTCTGGATTCGCGTCTGCTGGCTGACGCCGGTATCAGCGAAGCACAACGCTACGAAGAGCTGAGCAAGCCGTTCTGGCGCTAAGTAGCGTCGCTGGCTCTGGTCGTCAGGCCCTCCGCCAGCAACCCGAATTGAACAAACAAAACCCGTCGCGGGAAACCGCGACGGGTTTTGTCGTTTCAGGGCCGTGAAAACCCAAACAAGTACAGTCAGATAGAAACAAAAATCAACCAGTACAATTTTAACGCGCCACTCAAGTCTGTTCATGAACACGTCATTCGTCACAACGCTTTCCTCGTTCGCACCACCCGGCCTAATATCAACGTAGAACGTGGCGAATGCTGTGCAACTGGCGTCTGACTCCTCAGATACCGGGCCACCTCTCAACTCGGTTCATCCACAGGAGTTCCACCATGTCCCGTCTTCGTCTGCTCAGCGCTGCCGCCCTGCTGGCCGTGGCTGCCAACGCCAGCGCCACCAGTTTCATCGTGACTACCGACGCTGTCGTCGGTGCCCTGAAGTCCTCGTCCGATGCCACTTCCGACGTTACTTCGTCCTTCCGTGACGACAAAATTGTGCTTGCTGCCCGTGACGACGCTGCCAGCTTCGTCGCCAGCCAAGGCGATATTCGTGGTGTGAAACTGGAAAGCGCACTGGATCACATCCGTCGTCAGGCGCCACAGTTGCAAGCTACCGATGCTCAGTTGGCTCAGGCCATTCTGACGATCTAAGCGATCGCGGTATCGCGGGACACACCGGTCGTGTCCCGATGTTTCGACGCTGGCTCTAGAACAGGCATTGCGCTAGCCTTGCGGCTCGCCAACCGTTACCGAGTCCCATGCGTTTTCTTCAAAATCTGCTTTTCCCATCTGTATTGTTAACTGCCTGCTGGACGACGTCGGTCGATGCCTTCGATATGTCGACACAGAACACCGTCGTCAGCGTTTGGGCGACCGGCATGGTGTCTTCCGCGCCTTTCGACCGTAAACTGCTGCTCGCCGCTCACGATGATGCGGCAGTGTTTGTTGCCAGTGACGGAGAACTGCGAGGCGCTCGACTGGAATCCGCGCTGCACTACCTGCGTAAAACCCGGCCGAAACTTCATGTAAGCGACCTTGAACTGGCGCAAGCAATTCTCGTCCAATAGCTATCTTTGTCCTTCCGGAGTCGTTCCATGCGTAGCCCGCTGATTGCTGCCGCCCTTGGCCTGTTTTTGTTGGCCGACGTGGCCCAGGCGCACACCCTGGTAGCCACCAGTAACATCATCGTTCGTGCCTCCCAGCGCACTATCGATTTCACCTCCGACACCACCACATCGATTCGCGACTCGAAAATCATCCGCGAAGCCCACGACGACGCCGCCAGTTTCGTTGCCAGCAACGGTGATATCCGTGGCGCGCATCTGGAAGCCGCGCTCAACACCTTGCGTACACGCGTGCCGGAAGCGCGTGACGCCAGTGATCAGGTACTCGCCGAAGCCATCCTCGCACTGTGAAGTCACTCGGCGCCTGGCTACTGGCCGGGGCGTTGTTGCTGCTTGGCAACAACGCCCACGCCGGCCTGCAATTACGGCTCAAGACCGACGGTCTGACGCCCGCCCAACAACAGGCCAGTCAGGCGCTGATCGATGAAGCCATGCAGGCATTGCCGCCGAGCTTCATCGAGCGGCTGGATCGGCGCATCGATGTCGGCTGGACCGATGATATGCCCGGCAATGCCTATGGCCAGGCCACGCTGGTCGCTGAACTTGATCTGAACCGCAAATTGCTCGCCAGTCTCACCGATGGCAGCGCGGCCAAAGAAAAAACCAATCGCCCCCACGGCACTGTGCGTCAGGAACTGCTCGCCACGGTGCTGCACGAAATCACCCACATTTATGACCGCGCGCGTTTGTGGCCGAGTGCCGAACGCACGCTGATCCAGCGTTGCACCCGGCGTTTCAACAGCGCCGGGCTGATCGGCATCCCCGATGAATGCCGCGGCCAGAACGGCCGCCGCTTTACCCTCAGCGATGATCCGCGTCTGCTCGACCTCGCCGGTTGGCAGCAATACGTCGGCCGTCGTGGCGAGCGTGAGCAACACAACCGGCAGATCGCCCGTAGCCCGGATCTGTACGAGATCTCCAGCCCGAAAGAGTTTGTCGCGGTCAACATGGAGTATTTCCTCCTCGACCCGAGCTACGCCTGCCGGCGTCCGGCGCTGTATCAGTATTACAAGGAGCACTTCGGCTGGGCGCCGTCAGCCAAGGACACTTGCAGCAAGACGTTCGCCTTCCTCAATGCCGGCAACGACTTCGCCAAACAGCCGTTGGGCCAAGTCGATCCCGAACGTGTCTACGCCGTAGATTACTTGCTGGCCGAGGCCAATCAGAACTGGGTCAGTCGTTGGGGCCACAGCATGTTGCGTCTGGTGATCTGCGCACCCGGTCGGCCGCGCGGCCCGGATTGCCGGCTCGATCTGGATCAGCATCTGGTGCTGTCGTATCGCGCCTTCGTGGGTGATGTGCAGTTGTCGAGTTGGGACGGATTGGTCGGAAAATACCCGTCGCGACTGTTCGTCCTGCCGTTGGCCCAAGTGATCGACGAATACACCAAGACCGAACTGCGCAGCCTCGCCTCGGTGCCGCTGAACCTGTCACGCAGCGAGATCGAAGGCGTGGTCGAACACGCCGCCGAGATGCATTGGAGCTACGACGGCAACTACTTCTTCCTGTCCAACAACTGCGCGGTGGAAGGCCTGAAACTGTTGCGTAGCGGCAGCAACAACGCCCAGCTCACCGGCCTGGACAGCATCATGCCCAACGGATTGCTGGAAGTGCTCAAGGGCCGGGGGCTGGCTGATACCAGCGTGCTGGATGATCCGAAAGAGGCGCTGCGTCTGGGTTATCGATTCGACTCCTTCCGCGATCGCTATCAGGCGATGTTCGACGTATTGAAGAAGCAATTGCCGATCAAACAGAACACTGTTGAAGAATGGCTTTCGTTGACCGCCGAACAACGCCGTGAATGGTTCGACCGTGCCGACCTGCGCACTAGCGCTGCACTGTTGCTGCTCGAGCAAGCGAGTTATCGCCGACAGTTGCTGCTGGCACAGGATGAGGTCAAGCAGCGTTACCTCGGTGCACGCGAGCTGGAAAACGGCGGGATGGACAAGGCCAACGCGACCTTGCAGGAAATCCTCGCCAACAGCGGCTTCCTCAGTCGTCCAGCTGAACTGCTTGATTCCAAGGGTTACGGTTTGCCGCAACCGAGCGAATTCAGCCGACTGGAAGCGGAAAGCAGCCAACGGCAGAAAAAGCTGTTGGCACTGTCCGGCGATCTGGACACGGAGGTGCGTAAGCTACTGGAGCCCAAGCGCGCTGCCGAGATTGCCGCCAGTGAGACCAACGTGAAACAGATTGGCGAGCATTTGCGCAAACTGCACAAAGCCTCGGGCGGGCTGGAGTTGCCCTGAAACGAAAGATCGCAGCCTGGGCTGCGATCTTTTTTATAGGCTGTGAATCAGTACAAAACCCCATCCAGAATTTCATAAACGATCCCGGTACCCACCGCGATCAGCACGATGTCGCCCCCGGCCCGGCGCCATTCGTAACCCGGATAGACCGGCAAACGACCTAACGCACGACCATCCAGGCGCTCACCGTAATAACCGTGCGGCAATGGCCGGCCACGTTCAAGATGGATGCCCGGCGGTGGCGGTGCTCCGCGCACGAAGTAGCCGTGATTGTCGCGAATGGTCTGGCGCACCGGGCCGAAGTCGCGCGGTGGCGGACCACCACGGTGGTCGTTCTGCGGGCCACGGTGGTCGTCACCGCGATTGTCCCCACGGTTATCGTAGTGGCCCTGTTGCGGGCCGCCGCGGTCATGATCATCGCGCTGATCGGCACTGGCCAGCAGCGGAGTCGCGCTGATCATCAGTACACCCAATCCGGCAATCAGACGTTTCGGCATTTTCATTCGGTCTTTCCTCACTGCACTGACAGCAAAAAGGGCTTCAGAACGTAGTCCTGAAGCCCTCGATCTTGCTCATTTAGTCTGTGTCGCGAGGTGCTAATTCCTCTGTATCAGGAACTTTACCTTCAGCTGACGCGGGCCTTACGCACGCCTTCGGATAGCGCCGAGCACAGGCTCAACACGCCGTCGATGGCTTGATCCGGCGTAGTGGCGTTGGCAATGTGATCGATCAGAGCCGAACCCACCACCACACCGTCGGCCAAGCGTGCGATGGACGCCGCTTGCTCCGGTGTACGGATGCCGAAGCCGATGCTGATAGGCAGATCGGTATGGCGGCGCAGACGGGTCACTGCCTCTTCGACATGCTCCAGCGTCGCCGCACCGGCACCGGTCACACCGGCCACTGATACGTAGTAAACAAAACCGGAACTGCCGTTGAGCACCTTTGGCAGACGTGCGTCGTCGGTGGTCGGCGTGGTCAGGCGAATGAAATCCAGACCGGCAGCCTGGGCCGGGTCGCAGAGCTCTTCGTTGTGCTCTGGCGGCATGTCGACGACGATCAGGCCATCAACGCCAGCGTCTTTGGCTTCAGCGATGAAACGCTCAACGCCAAACTTGTGAATCGGGTTGAAATAACCCATCAGCACCAGCGGGGTGTCGCTGTTGTCCTCGCGGAATTCGCGAACCATTTGCAGGGTTTTCGCCAGATTCTGCTTGGCGCCCAGCGCCCGGATGTTGGCCAGTTGAATCGCCGGGCCGTCAGCCATCGGGTCGGTGAACGGCATGCCCAGCTCAATCACGTCGGCACCGGCCTTCGGCAAGCCCTTGAGGATCGCCAGCGAAGTGTCGTAGTCCGGATCACCGGCGGTGACGAAGGTCACCAGCGCGGCACGATTCTGTTGTTTGAGTTCGGCAAAACGGGTTTGCAGGCGGCTCATCAGTGTTTCTCCTGCTTGGACTGTTCCATGTGGTGCATCACGGTCTGCATGTCTTTGTCGCCACGGCCAGACAGGTTGACCACCATCAGGTGATCCTTCGGCAGTTTCGGTGCGCGTTTGAACACTTCAGCCAGAGCGTGGGCGCTTTCCAGTGCAGGAATGATCCCTTCCAGACGGCAGCATTTGTGGAACGCCTCGAGGGCTTCGTCGTCGGTCACCGAGGTGTACTGGACGCGGCCGATGTCATGCAACCAGGCGTGTTCCGGGCCGATGCCCGGGTAATCGAGACCGGCGGAAATCGAGTGGGCGTCGATGATCTGGCCATCGTCGTCCTGCAACAGGAAGGTGCGGTTGCCGTGCAACACACCCGGCACACCGCCGTTGAGGCTGGCTGCGTGTTTACCGGTTTCGATACCGTAACCGGCGGCTTCGACGCCGATGATTTCAACGCTTTTGTCGTCGAGGAACGGGTGGAACAGGCCCATGGCGTTGGAACCACCCCCGATGCACGCCACCAGGCTGTCAGGCAGACGACCTTCCTGAGCTTGCAACTGGTCACGGGTTTCCTTGCCGATCACGGCCTGGAAGTCGCGAACCATTGCCGGATACGGGTGCGGGCCGGCCACGGTGCCGATCAGGTAGAAAGTGCTGTCGACGTTGGTCACCCAGTCACGCAGCGCTTCGTTCATCGCATCTTTCAGGGTGCCGGTGCCGGCAACCACCGGGATCACCTCGGCGCCCAGCAACTTCATGCGGAATACGTTGGCCTGCTGACGCTCGATGTCAGTGGTGCCCATGTAGATCACACAGTCCAGACCGAAGCGCGCAGCCACGGTGGCAGTCGCCACACCGTGCATGCCGGCGCCGGTTTCGGCGATGATGCGTTTTTTGCCCATGCGCCGCGCCAGCAGGATCTGGCCGATGCAATTGTTGATCTTGTGCGCGCCGGTGTGGTTCAGCTCTTCGCGCTTGAGGTAGATCTTGGCGCCGCCGCAAAACTCGGTCAGGCGCTCAGCGAAGTACAGCGGGCTCGGACGTCCGACGTAGTCACGCTGGAAGTAGGCCAATTCTTCTTTGAATGCAGGATCATCTTTGGCCGTTTCGTATTCCCGGGCCAGATCGAGGATCAACGGCATCAGGGTTTCAGCGACGTAGCGGCCACCGAACGAACCGAACAGGCCGTTGGCGTCAGGGCCGTTACGCAGATCGGAGTTGTGCGAAGTCTGGGTCATGGTGTGCTCCAGGAGAATTCGGGTCAAAAGACAATGACGACCACTCTACCCCTGACCTTCTAAGCTGAAAACCGATAAGATCGCCGCAACCTGTCAGGAAAACTCACAGATACCATGAGCCACGACCTTCCCCCGCTGAATGCCCTGCGCGCCTTCGAAGCCACTGCCCGGCTGAACAGCGTCAGTCAGGCCGCCGAACAGCTGCACGTCACCCATGGCGCAGTGAGTCGACAGCTGAAAGTGCTGGAAGAACACCTTGGCGTCAGTCTGTTCGTCAAGGATGGACGCGGCTTGAAACTCACAGATGCCGGCGTGCGACTACGCGATGCCAGTGGCGAAGCGTTTGACCGGTTGCGCAGTGTTTGTGCGGAGCTGACGCAAAGCACCGCCGATGCGCCGTTCGTGCTCGGTTGCTCGGGGAGTCTGCTGGCGCGCTGGTTTATTCCGCGACTGGGTCGGCTGAACGCTGATCTGCCGGATTTGCGCCTGCACCTGTCGGCAGGAGAAGGCGATCTCGATCCGAGGCGTCCGGGTCTGGATGCTCTGCTGCTGTTTGCCGAACCGCCATGGCCGGCGGACATGCAGGTGTATGAATTGGCTGCCGAACGCATCGGCCCAGTGCTGAGCCCGCTGTTCAGCGGCTATCAACGCCTGCAAACGGCGTCTGCCGAGGCGTTACTCAACGAACCGCTCTTGCACACGACATCCCGTCCGCAAGCCTGGCCAAGCTGGGCACAACAAAGCCACCTCCACGCCAAAGCGTTGAAGCTCGGACAAGGTTTTGAACATTTGTATTATTTGCTGGAAGCAGCGGTTGCAGGTCTCGGGGTGGCAATCGCACCAGAGCCACTGGTCACCGAGGATCTGAAGGCGGGTCGCCTGGTTGCGCCGTGGGGCTTCTGTGAAACCCCGGCGCAACTGGCATTGTGGCTACCCAAGCGCGCCGCAGACGGGCGCGCCCGGCAACTGGCGCAATGGCTCAAGAATGAACTGCGCCAGAGCGATCATTCGCCGCGCTTGAACAGCAAGTAAGCCGCGAGCAGACCCAGTGCACCGACCGCCACACCGGCAGTCGTCCATGGATGTTCCTGAGCGTAATCGCGGGTGGCGATCCCGGTCTCACGGGTTTTCACTTTGACTTCTTCATAGGCATCGCTGAGCAGGTGACGCGAATGTTTCAGCGCACTTTCAGCATTGCTTTTCAGCGCCTTGAGGGTTTTGCGCGACTCGTCGGAAGCATCGTCTTTGAGGCCTTCCAACGACTTGAGCAGACTCTCGATCTCCGCTTCCATGCTTTGCAATGAGGCTTTACGTAAAGAGGTGTTGGCCATGGTGGCTCTCC
This sequence comes from Pseudomonas sp. FP2196, assembly GCF_030687715.1. Lineage (GTDB taxonomy): Bacteria > Pseudomonadota > Gammaproteobacteria > Pseudomonadales > Pseudomonadaceae > Aquipseudomonas. Next base: position 109,120 of record NZ_CP117445.1, on the reverse strand, counting down.
TGCATTGGTGATGAGTGGCGTGTGTTGGTTGGGACTTCAACGGTTTGAGAAAGTGCAGAAAATCTGAACTTCGCCTGCACTGGAGCACCGAAATCAACAGTGCAATTCACTGCTAGTCTCAAATCCACACGCCAAGGAGATCGCCATGAGTGACCATCACACGTACAAGAAAGTCGAGCTGGTCGGTTCGTCTGCCACCAGCATCGAAGACGCCATCAACAACGCGTTGGCTGAAGCCAACAAGAGCATCAAGCACCTTGAATGGTTTGAAGTGACCGAGACCCGCGGCCACATCAAGGACGGCAAGGCGGCGCACTTTCAAGTGACTTTGAAAGTCGGGTTTCGCATCGCCAGTAGCTGAGTTTGGTCTACGCTTCTGAACTTGCGCGCTGGCCGAGTGCCATAGGAATGGCAAAGCGCTACAGGGTGAGCGCATCGGGTGGATGACCCGATGCCCGCCTTTATTAATCCGACCAGGGAGTGCGACCGATGAAGAAGTTCATATTGGCAGTAGGTTTGTTGAGCCTTGCGGGTGGTGCGTTTGCTGCCGGCAAGCCTTGTGAAGAGCTGAAAAGCGAGATTGCGGCGAAGCTGGATGCCAAGGGCGTTTCCGGGTATTCGCTGGAGATTGTTGATAAGGGCGCAGCCGCTGGTGGCGAGGTCGTTGGCACCTGCGAAGGTGGCACCAAGGAAATCGTCTACAAGCGCGGTTGATCGCGCCTGAAATGCAAAAGCCGACGTGAATGCGTCGGCTTTTTTATGCACGATGATGCCCCACGGGCCGAGTCAGCCCTTCATGACCTGCGCCAGCAGTTCGTACGAATGCAAGCGATCAGCGTGCTCATACAGGTCACAGGTAAAGATCAACTCATCCGCCTGGGTCTGCTCGACCAGCACCTCCAGCTTGGCGCGGATCTTCTGTGGACTGCCGACCATCGCCAGACCGAGGAAGTCACCTACCGCCTCACGTTCATGGGGCAGCCACAGGCCGTCCATGGTTTTCACGGGCGGACGTTGCACCAGGCTTTGCCCACGCATCAGCGCGAGGATTCGCTGGTACACCGAGGTCGCCAGATAATCGGCCTGCTCGTCGGTATCGGCTGCCACCAATGGCACACCGAGCATCACGTACGGCTTGTCCAGCACCGCCGACGGCTTGAAGTGATTGCGATAGACACGGATCGCCTCGTGCATGAAGCGCGGGGCGAAATGCGAGGCAAAGGCGTAGGGCAAACCGCGCTCACCGGCCAGTTGCGCACTGAACAGGCTGGAACCGAGCAGCCAGATCGGCACATGGGTGCCGGTGCCCGGCATCGCGATCACCCGTTGATCCGGCGTGCGCGGGCCAAGGAAGCGCGCCAGTTCGGCAACGTCTTCAGGGAAATCGTCGGCACTACCGGAACGCTCACGGCGCAGGGCTCGGGCGGTCATTTGATCGGAACCCGGCGCGCGGCCCAGACCGAGATCGATCCGCCCCGGATACAGGCTTTCAAGGGTGCCGAACTGCTCGGCGATCACCAGCGGCGCGTGGTTGGGCAGCATGACGCCGCCCGAACCGACGCGAATCGTCGATGTACCACCGGCCAGATAACCCAGCAGCACCGAGGTCGCGGAACTGGCGATGCCGTCCATGTTGTGGTGCTCAGCTACCCAAAACCGCGTGTAGCCTAATTTCTCGACATGCTGCGCCAAGTCCAGGGAATTGCGCAAAGACTGCGCCGGGCTGCCGTTTTCTCGCACCGGAACCAGATCGAGGGTAGAAAATTTTACGTCCGAGAGTTGCTTCATAAACCTGCTTCTCCGAGTGAGGAGGCAGGTTTTTCTTGCGAACGAAAACCTGCCGAATCCATAAGCGTGTTTTGTGCAATGTGGGCATATACCCGAATTTCAATAGCACAGGCGAAATTTCCTACTAAAAAAGTCAACCATTCAGATGAGCTGAACTTTGTTCCGGCGTCTATCCTCAGAAGCCTTGCAAGCAAAAACCACGATGGCGCGGCGTTCCGCACCAGATCTTGAGGAGGCAGACATGGCTATTGTTAAGAAAGCATCCGCACATTGGGCAGGTGATCTGAAAACCGGCATCGGCTCGATTTCCACCGAGACCGGCGTCCTCAGAGAAGCCCCCTACGGCTTCAAGGCCCGCTTCGAGGGTGGTAAGGGCACCAACCCGGAAGAACTGATCGGCGCAGCCCATGCCGGTTGTTTCTCCATGGCGTTTTCAATGATTCTCGGCGATGCCGGCCTGAAGGCCGACAGCATTGACACGAATGCTGAAGTGACCCTCGACCAAGTGGACGGTGGGTTTGCGATCACTGCGGTGAAGCTGATCCTCAAGGCGAAAATTCCGGGGGCGACTCAGGCGCAGTTTGAAGAGCTGAGCAACAAGGCCAAGGAAGGGTGCCCGGTGTCCAAGGTTCTGAACGCCAAGATCACTCTTGAGGCATCGTTGGTCAGCTGATTTTCCAAGGCGCGATTCAGGCGTTGGCAGCACCGACGCCTTCGCGAGCAGGCTCGCTCCCACATTCGATCTCCAGCGGACACATTTTCTGTGAACAACCGGGATCCCTTGTGGGAGCGAGCCTGCTCGCGAAAGCGATCCGCCATTCGCCACAAAGCTCAAGGTGTGAGCGAAGTCAGAACCTGCTCGGTGAAAGTGTGGTCGAATAAGTCACAGCAGCTTCAGCGCACACCCGTGCGCGCTGCCTCAAGGAGCTACATTGATGAAACGTATTGGCTTGGCGATCCTCTGCAGTGCACTGGCCACATCGGTTTTCGCCGCACCCAAAGACTGCGAAGAACTCAGGAAAGAGATCGAGGTAAAGATCCAGGCTAAAGCCGTGCCGTCCTACACGCTGGAAATCGTCACCAAGGAAGAAGCCGCAAAACACGACATCGCCATGGTTGTCGGTTCTTGCGAGAACGGCACCAAAGCAATCGTCTATCAAAAGAACAACGACTGATCTTGCTCAGGGCACGCAGTTGACCTGACGCTCTTCGGCTACGATCTGCCCCTGGCGATTGATCAACCGGGCGCTTGGCGTGAACGCCAGCGACCGCGCCTCAAGCCTATAACGTTGCCCGGCTTCGAAATGGTCATAACGCAGGGTCATGTAACACAACCGCTCCTGCGGATCGGTATCCATGCCCTGCCCACCGCCGAATATCTCGAAGTCAAAGCGAACCGTCAGCTCATGGCTGCCCGGCGCGACCTGGAAAAACCGCCCGTCCTGCAGGCGCACATTATCCAGCCGCTCGGCCATCAGCACCTTGCCGCCGGGCGTGGGCATGGCAAAGTCGACCCAGGCTTTGCCGGGGTCGGCCGCCGGCATCGGGCTCTGGCAACCAGCAACCACACTTGCAGCAAGCAACAGCGTCAACCTGCGCATGATCAATGTCCTTTGAATTGGACATCCAGCATAACGCCGATCAGGTTTTCTGACAGCCAGCCGGAATGCCCTGACCCACGACCTTGCGCTGCTCGTCATAGAGCTTGGCCCAAGGCCTGAATCCGATACTGCCGGCCTGCAACTGATAACGCTGGCCAGCGTTGAAGTCCTTGAATTTGACGTTCAACTGGCAATCGCGCCAAAGCGGCTCGGCGTCGGGGCCGATGTTGGTCGCCTCCACCGGAAACTGATAACGCACCTTCAGTTCATGACTGCCGGGCTGCACCTCGAAGTAACGTTTGTCGACGGCAGCCTTGCTGTCGACCTGCAGCGCTTGCAGCGCCGCGTCCTGTTGCCTGGCATTCAGATCAATCCAGGCTTGCGAAGGGTCAGGATCGGGCATTCCGAATCCGGCACAACCGGCCAGCGTCAGCAGGCCTCCTGTCAGCATCAACGTGCGCATAGCGAAGCTCCAATGGGCGGGATAGTCTTGCGGGCAGACTTTCCAGGGATTTCTTATTTTGATCAGGCCGCTTCCAAGCCATCGGTTACTTGATCGCGTTTTTCGGATTTTGTTTCCGGGTGTGATGCTTTTGTTGCTCAACGGTTGTTCCAGCGTCAGCTATTACAGCCAATTGGCCGGTGGTCAGTTGCAATTGCTGCGGGCGCGGGAACCGGTGGCCGAGGTGATCGCCGACCCGAATCGCGATGCGAAACTGCGCACGCGTCTGGCCCATTCGCAAAAGGCCCGGGCCTTCGCCAGCGAGCAACTGCATCTGCCGAATAACCAGAGCTATCGCTTGTACGCCGACATCGGCCGGCCGTTTGTGGTGTGGAACGTCTTCGCCACCCAGGAATTTTCCCTGACCCCGCAAAACCATTGCTTCCCGATTGCCGGGTGCGTGGCTTATCGCGGCTACTACAGCCAAAGCGCGGCGCGGGGCGAAGCGGCGATTCAGCGTTTGCAGGGGATGGACGTGTCGATAGGTGGCGTCGAGGCCTATTCGACGCTGGGCTGGTTCGACGACCCAATCCTCAATTCGATGATGGGCTGGGGTGACGAACGCCTGACCACGCTGATCTTTCATGAACTGGCGCATCAGCGCTTTTATGTGAAGGACGACACTGAGTTCAACGAGTCTTTCGCCACGTTTGTCGAGCAGGAAGGCACGCGGCAGTGGCGCGCGTTTCGTGGGTTGCCACCGGACACCGATTCAAAGCTCAAGCAGCGTGATCAGTTCATCGAGCTGGTGCTGAATACGCGCTCACGCCTGGAAAAACTCTATGCCCAGCCGCTGCCGGTCGAACAGATGCGTGAGCGCAAAGCGGCGCAGTTCGAGGAGTTTCGCCGGGATTATCGGCTGATACGAGACAGTCAGTGGGCCGGGGACAAGCGTTATGACGCCTGGGTCAAGGCGCCACTGAACAATGCCCGGCTGTTGCCGTTTGGGCTGTATGACCAATGGGTGCCGGCGTTTGCTGCTTTGTTCAGGCAGGTCGGGGGGGATTGGGTGAGGTTTTATGCGGAGGTCGAGCGGTTGGGGGGGCTCCCTGTCGCAGAGCGCAAAGCGGCATTGAAAGCGCTCACAGAGGCTAAGTCCTTCAGTGGCTGAACTGGCCTCATCGCTGGCAAGCCAGCTCCCACAGGTGAACGGGACGCTCAGGTTCACATGGATCCTTGTGGGAGCTGGCTTGCCAGCAATGGCGTATTGACTAGCGCCGCAAAAACGCCTGATGCAACTCGGCCAGCGTTTCAAAGTGGAAGGTCGGCGCTTCGGCATTCAACTCTTCAAAACTGCCAAACCCATACCCCACCGCCGCCGCATCCAGCCCGTTGCTGCGCGCGCCGATCAAGTCATGCTTGCGATCGCCAATCATCAGCGTATTCGCCGGATCCAGCCCTTCCTCGGCCATCAGATGAGCAATCAGCTCAACCTTGTTGGTCCGCGTGCCATCCAGCTCACTGCCGTAAATCACCTTGAAGTGCCGTGCAAAGTCGAAATGCCGGGCGATCTCGCGGGCGAAGACCCACGGCTTGGACGTCGCGATATATAGCGCTCGCCCCTGGCCGCTGAGGGTTTCCAGCAACGGCGTTACACCCTCGAACACTTGGTTCTCATACAGACCGGTGACCCTGAAGCGCTCACGATAGAAATTCACCGCCTCCCACGCCTTGGCCTCGTCAAACCCATAAAACTGCATGAACGCCTGCAACAGCGGTGGGCCGATGAAGTGTTCCAGTTTGGTCAGATCCGGCTCGTCGATGCCGAGTTTGCCCAAGGCGAACTGGATGGAACGGGTGATGCCCTCACGCGGGTCAGTCAAGGTGCCATCGAGGTCGAACAGTACGGTCTGGTAATGCATGAGAAATCCTGAGCAGGTGTAAGTCGATTCAGAGCTGGTCGTAGCCTTCGGCCAGGTGCAGGTCCTTGAGCTTCACGTAGTTCGCCGCGCTGTAGGTGAAGAAGGCGTTTTCCTTTTCGGTCAACGCACGGACCTGTTTCACCGGGCTACCCACGTACAGAAAACCGCTTTCCAGGCGTTTGCCCGGCGGCACCAGGCTGCCGGCGCCGATGATCACGTCGTCTTCGACCACCGCGCCGTCCATGACGATGCTGCCCATGCCGATCAGCACGCGGCTGCCTACCGTGCAGCCGTGGAGCATGACTTTGTGGGCGATGGTTACATCGTCGCCGATCAGCAGCGGAAAGCCGTCCGGGTTGAAAGGGCCGGCGTGGGTGATGTGCAACACACAGCCGTCCTGCACGCTGGTGCGCGCACCGATGCGGATACGGTGCATGTCGCCACGGATGACGGTCAGCGGCCAGACGGAGCTGTCTTCGCCGATTTCGACGTCGCCGATCACCACCGCCGAGGCGTCGACAAACGCGCCTTTGCTCAACTGCGGGGTGTGATTCTGGTATTTGCGAAGGGACACGATTAGTTCTCTCTCTGTCGCCGATAGCTGCGGTGAGTGTCGATTGTAATTAAGATGGGCGCATGTTTCTTCCAGCCAAGGTGCCAACCGTGAGCGTGAACAACCCTCTTCTGCAGTCCTACGACCTGCCGCCGTTCTCCACGATCCGTGCCGAACATGTCCTGCCAGCGATCGAAACCATCCTCGCCGACAACCGCGCCGCCATCGCCGACATCCTCAAGAGCCAAGGTCAGAACCCTACCTGGGCCGGCCTGGTGCTGGCGATGGATGAACTCAATGATCGCCTCGGTGCGGCATGGAGCCCGGTCAGCCACCTCAACGCCGTGTGCAACAGTGCCGAGCTGCGTGAAGCCTACGAGTCGTGCCTGCCGGCCCTGAGCGCCTACTCCACCGAGATGGGCCAGAACCGCGAACTGTTCCAGGCGTATGAAGCCTTGGCCAACAGCCCGGAAGCCGCCGGTTTCGATGTGGCGCAAAAAACCATTCTGGAACACGCCCTGCGCGATTTCCGCCTGTCAGGTATCGACCTGCCTGAAGCCGATCAGAAGCGCTACGCCGAAGTGCAAAGCAAACTGTCCGAGCTGGGCAGCCGTTTCTCCAATCAACTGCTCGACGCCACTCAGGCCTGGACCAAGCACGTCACCGACGAAGCCGCCCTCGCCGGCCTGACCGATTCGGCCAAGGCGCAAATGACCGCCGCTGCACAGGCCAAAGGCCTTGATGGCTGGCTGATCACCCTGGAATTCCCGAGCTATTACGCGGTGATGACCTACGCCCAGGACCGTGCGCTGCGCGAAGAAGTCTACGCCGCCTACTGCACCCGCGCCTCGGATCAAGGCCCGAATGCCGGCCAGAACGACAATACCCCGGTGATGGAAGAGATTCTGGATCTGCGTCAGGAACTGGCCAGACTGTTGGGTTTTGCCAGCTTCTCCGAGCTGAGCCTGGCGACCAAAATGGCCGAGTCCAGCGATCAGGTGCTGAGCTTCCTGCGGGATCTGGCCAAGCGCAGCAAACCGTTCGCCGCACAGGATCTGCAACAGCTGCGCGCCTACGCCGCCGAACAGGGCTGCGCCGATCTGCAAAGCTGGGACAGCGGTTTCTACGGGGAAAAACTCCGCGAACAACGCTACAGCGTCGCCCAGGAAACCCTGCGCGCCTACTTCCCGATCGACAAAGTGCTGGGCGGTCTGTTCGCCATCGTTCAACGCCTGTACGGCATAGAGATCGCTGAACAAAAAGGCTTCGACACCTGGCACCCGGATGTCCGTCTGTTCGAAATCAAGGAAAACGGCCAGCACGTCGGCCGCTTCTTCTTCGACCTGTATGCCCGCGCCAACAAGCGTGGCGGTGCGTGGATGGACGGCGCCCGCGACCGTCGCCGCACCGTCGACGGCGTGCTGCAAAGCCCGGTGGCCAACCTGGTGTGCAACTTCACCCCGGCCGACAGCGGCAAGCCCGCGCTGCTGACCCACGATGAAGTCACCACCCTGTTCCACGAATTCGGTCATGGCCTGCATCACCTGCTGACCCGCGTTGATCACGCCGGCGTTTCGGGCATCAACGGCGTGGCGTGGGACGCGGTCGAGCTGCCGAGCCAGTTCATGGAAAACTGGTGCTGGGAGCCGGAAGGCCTGGCACTGATTTCCGGTCACTACGAAACCGGCGAGCCACTGCCACAGGATCTGCTGGAAAAAATGCTCGCGGCGAAAAACTTCCAGTCCGGCCTGATGATGGTTCGGCAACTGGAATTCTCGCTGTTCGACTTCGAACTGCACGCCACACACGGCGATGGCCGCAGCGTATTGCAGGTGCTGGAAGGTGTGCGTGACGAGGTTTCGGTGATGCGCCCACCGGCCTACAACCGCTTCCCGAACAGCTTCGCGCACATCTTTGCCGGAGGTTACGCAGCGGGTTACTACAGCTACAAGTGGGCGGAAGTGCTGTCGGCCGATGCGTTCTCGAAGTTCGAAGAGGACGGCGTGCTCAACGCTGAAACCGGTCGCGCCTTCCGCGAAGCGATTCTGGCGCGCGGCGGTTCGCAGGCACCGATGGTGCTGTTCGTCGACTTCCGTGGTCGTGAGCCTTCAATTGACGCACTCTTGCGCCATAGCGGCCTGAGTGAGGACGCGGCAGCATGAGTGAGGCGCCTGTGATTACCAAGAAGCGCTTTATCGCCGGGGCGGTCTGCCCGGCGTGCAGCGAGCCGGACAAGTTGATGATGTGGAACGAGGACAGTGTGCCGCACCGCGAATGCGTGGCCTGCGGTTACTCCGACACGCTGAACGAGCAAGGGCTTTCGGTTCCAAAAGAGCTGGGCACGCGGGTCAACACCAGCGCGCTCAAGCCACCGCCGGACAAGAAGGTTCAGGCGGTGCAGTTCTTCCCCAACCCCAAGCTTGCGAAAAAGCCTGACCCGCAACAATGAGTCACTGCCACCTTCCGTCGCTAGGCGGTGGAAGGTGGTAACTATCTACCGCCCTTATCCCGCTCTTCCTGCTTAGGCTGGCCCTTTCAGCCGCGCCTCAAGGAAGACGCCATGCCTGACACCAATCCGCTGTTACAAAACTGGACCCTGCCCCCGTGGTCGGCGATTCGCGCCGAGCATCTGCTCCCGGCCATCAACGTGATCGTTGCCGAAAACCGCCAGATCATTGCGCAAGTGATCACCAGCCAGACCGAACATCCTGGCTGGGACGATCTGGTGGTTGCCATTGATGAGGCCGATGCTCGTCTGGAGGAAGCCATAGGCGTCATTGAAACCCTCTCGACCGTCAAACCCGATGATATCGACTGGCTCAGGGAAAGCTCGCTGTGCAGCCTTGTCGCGGCCCAGTACAAGGCCGACAAGGCCGCTAACCTGGCGCTCTACCGTGTTTATCAACGTCTGGCGAAGAGTTCGGTGGCGGCGAGTTTCGATGATCAGCGCAAAGCCTCGCTGGCGAAGATTCTGCGCAAATTCCGTTTGTCCGGTATCGAATTACCGCCTGCACAGCAGCAAAAACTCACCCGCCTGAACCGCGACATCAAAAGTATGGAGCAACTGTTTAAAAGCAATCTGGAGCTGGCAAACGGCGCATGGAGCAAGCGCATCGACGACGTCGCGCAGCTTCAAGGCCTGTCTGCCGCGGCAAAGGCGCGTCTGGCCCTCAATGCCAAACAGGCAGGACACGACGGCTGGCTGCTCACGCTGGATCAAAACACGTACCGGCAAATCTTGACCCATGCACAGGACCGGGCGCTGCGCGAGGCGTATTTCACTGCCTGGTTTTCCCGGGCGTCCGACCAGGGCCCCCGGGCGGACAAACTCGATAACGATCCGGTGCTGACCGTACTGGTCGCCTTGCGTCACGAGAAAGCCCGGTTATTGGGTTTCGAGAATTACGTCCAGTTACGCCTCGAAAATCGCATGGCATCGTCTCCTGAGCAGGTCGCTGCCTTTTTGCGTCAGCAAGTGGCTTTGAATAAACCGGCATTGCTGCGCGATACCCAAGCCCTGAAAGCGTTCGCACACACGATGGGGATTGCGGACGTACAGGCGTGGGATGAAGACTTTCTTGCCGAGCAACTACGCGTTCAGCAATTGAACGGTGCGCTGAAAGGCTTGCGGCAATACTTCCCGCTTGATGGCACCTTGCGTCGGCTCTGTCAGTTCAGCGAGCGCCTGTTCGGGATCAGCATCGTCGAGCAGACGACGCTCAGCCACTGGCACCAAGATGTAAGGCTCTTTGAGGTCAGCGAGCACGGGCAGGTGATCGGGTATATCTACTTTGATCCCTATCACCGTGAAGAGGATGCCGACTACGCGTTCACCACTGTCCTGCGCATTCGCCGAATCAATGCCGAGGGACGGCCATCACTGCCGATCGTCCGTCTTTATAGCAACTTCACGGCTGCCACCGACGAGCATCCCTGCCTGCTCTCTCACGAAAATCTGCGGGTGCTGTTCCACGAATTCGGCCACTGTCTGCAGCATGTTCTGACGCGATCGCCCCATCGCAACCTGGCGGGTATTTCCCAACTGGGGCGCGATACCGCCGAATTCGCCGGGCAGTTGTTCGAACACTTTTGCCTGTCGCCCTCGTTTCTGTTGTGGCTGGCGGCTCATTACCAGAGTGGCGAACAGCTGACTGAGGCTCGGGTCAACACTGCGCTGGCTGCCATTGGTGCCCACACCAGTCGCACAACCGCAATGTTGCTGATGACGGCGCTGTTCGATCTGCAAATTCATTGCAGTCACGGCGATAGCCGCAGCATCGAACAAGTGTTCAAGGATGTGCAGCGTGAAGTTTCTCACCTGCAACTGTCGGGATATCGGCGTTTCGCCAATGGTTTTGACTACCTGGTGACCGGTTATGAGGCATCGGTCTACGCCTACAAGTGGTCTGGCGTATTGGCCTCCGAAGTGTTCGAACGGTTTCAGCGTGACGGGGTGTTCGACCCGCAAACGGGTCGGGATTTTCGCGAAGCGTTCTTCGCCCCCGGCGACTCACGCTCGTTACTGAAAGCGCTGGAAACCTTTCTCGACCGGCCGATCAACGCAGCGCTTTTTGCGACCACGACCGATTAAGTGGTTCGATCATTTCAAATTGACCGTCTGGAACCAGCTCTTCATTGAGCAAGTTGCGAACGCGCTGGTACTGCAATCGCCGTTAGCCAGCGCGGTGCGCAACTTGTCGACATCGGCCTGCATCACGTAACGCACGCTGTCGCGAAAGTGCCCGCTCTCACCAAACCCGCCTTGGGTCATCTCGCTCAAGGCATCCTCTTTGCTCCAGCCCTGCACCACCACGCGATACATCGCGGCCATCAGACCGGTGCGATCGGAGCCATGTTTGCAATGCATCAACACCGCGCCATTGGCTTCGGCGCTCTCGATGGCGCGCAAGGTCTTGAGCACGTCGCTGTCGTCGACGTGGTTGGTGCGATAGGGCAACTGCACCTGATTGATGCCCGGTTCGGACAGCCAGTTGCTATCGGCGTCCGGCAGGAAGTTGATGACCGTGACCACCTTGAGATTCTTAAGCAACGGCACCACACCGCCATCAGGCAATGCGCTGCGGTAGAGGGTTGGCGACATCTGGAACAGGTTGTACTGCACTTCAACCGGTTGCGCCCATTCAGGCGGGCGAGAAACTGAACTGTCAGCCGCCTGAGCGGGCATCAAGTGCAGCAGGACAACAAGCGTCAAACACAAAGCTGGAAAGAGGCGCACTCGGGACATGCTGGGTTGACCGTATTGGCGTTGTTCAATGAGAGGAGTGCAGCTTCGATGTCTACCGGTCAAAGCACCGTGAGCCGCTTGTCAAAGAATCGTGAATCCACATTTCCCCAGCGTTCGCTTGACGAAATTTCTGTCTTTTTTCGCTTAATCGATTCATCTCGATGCTTAGGCTGCTACCATTTGTCACATCTTGTTGCAGGCGCGCCCCCCTTTTCCGGGTCAACCCCCCACGTCTCGACGAAAAATTCTGAAACCGTTCTCAGAAACGGCTGACAACCATCAATGCCTGATGAGGTGCACCCCCATGTCTGATGCAGATCGAGACAACCCGCGGCGTGAGTTTTTGCGCAAATCCCTGACCCTGATTCCAGTGGTGACCCTGGCGGGTACCGGTCTGGGCAGCAGCGTGCTGCACGCAGCGCCTGAAACCGCACCGGCCAAACCTGCCGCGCAACCGGCTCGCGCCGACGCAGGCATTTATCAGCCGAGCTATTTCACCGCCGAGGAATGGACATTCATCAATGCTGCCGTGACGCAGTTAATTCCCAACGATGCCCAAGGCCCGGGTGCGCTGGAAGCCGGTGTGCCGGAATACATTGATCGTCAGATGAACACGCCGTATGCCGCCGGTGCCCTTTGGTACATGCAGGGTCCGTTCAACGCCGACGCCGCACCGGAGATGGGCTGGCAGAGCAAACTGGTGCCCAAAGAGATCTATCGCTTGGGCATCGCCGCCACGGATCAGTGGGCAAAATCCCTCAACGGTAAAACATTTGCCGAGCAAGACAGCGCTACCCGAGACGATTTGCTCAAGCAACTCGAGGCCGGAAAAACGCAGTTCGATAGCGTCCCGGCGAAAATCTTCTTCAACCTGCTGCTGCAAAACACCAAGGAAGGGTTCTTCTGCGACCCGATCCACGGCGGCAATAAAGGCATGGTCGGCTGGACCATGATCGGCTTCCCCGGCGCCCGCGCCGATTTCATGGATTGGGTGGAACGCAACGAGCAATACCCCTTCCCGGCAGTTTCGATTCACGGCGAGAGGGCTTAAGGCATGGCGACGGTAATGAAGAAGGTCGATGCAGTCATCGTCGGGTTCGGCTGGACCGGCGCGATCATGGCCAAGGAGCTGACCGAAGCGGGTCTTAACGTGCTGGCGCTGGAGCGCGGGCCGATGCAGGACACCTACCCCGACGGCAACTATCCGCAGGTGATCGACGAACTCACCTACAGCGTGCGCAAAAAACTCTTTCAGGACATCTCCAAAGAAACCGTCACCATTCGCCATAGCGTCAACGACATTGCTCTGCCGAACCGCCAATTGGGCGCGTTCCTGCCGGGCAACGGCGTTGGCGGTGCCGGGCTGCATTGGTCGGGCGTGCACTTTCGCGTCGACCCGATCGAGTTGCGTATGCGCAGCCACTACGAAGAACGCTACGGCAAAAGCTTCATCCCCAAGGACATGACCATCCAGGACTTCGGCGTCAGCTATGAAGAACTGGAGCCGTTCTTCGATTACGCCGAAAAAGTCTTCGGCACCTCGGGTCAGGCATGGACTGTAAAGGGCCAACTGGTGGGCGAAGGTAAGGGCGGTAATCCCTATGCTCCGGATCGCTCAAACCATTTCCCTTTGGAAGCGCAGAAAAACACCGTTTCCGCACAGCTGTTTGGCAAAGCGGCCACAGAAGTCGGCTACAAACCCTACAACCTGCCTTCTGCGAATACTTCAGGCCCATACACAAACCCTTACGGCGCACAAATGGGACCGTGCAACTTCTGCGGATTTTGCAGCGGTTACGTTTGCTACATGTATTCCAAGGCTTCGCCAAACGTGAACATTCTGCCGGCGCTCAAGCCTTTGCCGAATTTCGAGCTGCGGCCCAACTCGCATGTACTTCGGGTCAACCTCGACAGCACGAAAACCAAAGCCACCGGCGTGACTTACATCGACGGTCAGGGGCGCGAGATCGAGCAACCGGCGGATCTGGTGATTCTTGGCGCCTTCCAGTTGCACAACGTACGGCTGATGCTGCTTTCCGGAATCGGCAAACCCTACGACCCGATCAGCGGCGAAGGTGTGGTCGGACGCAACTTCGCCTATCAGAACATGGCCACCATCAAGGCGTTCTTCGACAAGGACACCCACACCAACAACTTCATCGGTGCCGGCGGCAACGGTGTGGCGCTGGATGACTTCAACGCCGACAACTTCGACCATGGCCCGCACGGTTTCGTCGGCGGCTCGCCGATGTGGGTCAACCAGGCCGGTAGTCGACCGATTGCCGGTACCTCCAACCCGCCAGGCACGCCGGCCTGGGGTAGCGCGTGGAAACGCGCGACCGCCGATTACTACACCCATCAGGTGTCGATGGATGCCCACGGCGCGCATCAATCCTACAGAGGCAATTACCTCGATCTCGATCCGGTGTACCGCGATGCCTACGGCCTGCCGCTGCTGCGGATGACGTTCGACTGGCAGGAAAACGACATCAAGATGAACCGCTTCATGGTCGAGAAAATGGGCAAGGTCGCCGAAGCGATGGGCCCGAAAGCCATTGCGGTGATCGGCAAGAAAGTCGGCGATCACTTCAACACCGCGTCGTACCAGACCACCCACCTCAACGGCGGCGCGATCATGGGCACCGACCCGAAAACCAGTGCTCTGAACCGCTACTTGCAGAGCTGGGACGTACACAACGTGTTCGTGCCGGGGGCATCGGCGTTCCCGCAAGGCCTGGGTTACAACCCGACAGGGCTGGTGGCTGCGCTGACCTATTGGTCGGCGAAGGCGATCCGCGAGCAATACCTCAAAAACCCCGGCCCGCTGGTTCAGGCTTAAGGAGCGATGACCATGAAGAATTTTGTTATCGCGACCCTGGCCCTGCTCAGCAGCGCTACTTTGCAAGCGGCCGAAGTTGATCAATCCTTGATCAAACAGGGCGAATACCTCGCCCGCGCCGGCGACTGTGTGGCTTGTCACACCGCGAAGAACGGCAAGTCTTTCGCCGGTGGACTGCCGATGGAAACCCCGATCGGCACGATCTACTCGACCAACATCACCCCGGATAAAACCGGCGTCGGTGATTACAGCTTCGAGGAATTTGATCAGGCCGTGCGTCATGGCGTCGCCAAAAACGGTAGTACGTTGTACCCGGCGATGCCGTATCCGTCCTACGCCCGTGTCAGCGAAACCGACATGAAAGCGTTGTACGCGTACTTCATGCACGGCGTGGAACCGGTGGCGCAGGAGAACAAGGCCAGCGACATTCCCTGGCCGCTGAGCATGCGCTGGCCGCTGATGGGCTGGCGCTGGATGTTTGCGCCGAAGGTCGAGGACTACAAAGCCACGTCAGAGGATCCGGTGATCGACCGTGGCGCGTATCTGGTCGAAGGCCTCGGCCATTGCGGCGCCTGCCATACGCCGCGTGCCCTGACCATGCAGGAAAAATCCCTGAGCGCGACTGACGGCAAAACCTTTCTGGCCGGCAGTGCGCCGCTGGAAGGCTGGATAGCCAAAAGCCTGCGCGGTGATCACAAGGATGGCCTCGGTAGCTGGAGCGAAGAGCAACTGGTGCAATTCCTCAAGACCGGTCGCAGCGACCGCAGCGCGGTGTTCGGCGGCATGAGCGATGTGGTCACCCACAGCATGCAATACATGAACGACGCCGACCTGACCGCGATTGCCCGCTACCTCAAATCGTTGCCGGCCAATGATCCAAATGATCAGCCGCACCAATATGACGAGAAAGCCGCCAAGGCCCTGTGGAACGGTGACGACAGCCAACGCGGCGCGTCGGTGTATATCGACAACTGCGCAGCGTGCCACCGCACTGACGGCCACGGCTATACGCGGGTATTCCCGGCACTGGCAGGCAATCCGGTGCTGCAATCGGATGACCCGACTTCGTTGATTCACATTGTGCTCAAGGGCGGAACGTTGCCGGCGACCCACACCGCGCCATCGACCTTCACCATGCCCGGGTTTGCATGGCGTCTGTCGGATCAGGAAGTCGCGGACGTTGTGAGCTTCATTCGCGGAAGTTGGGGTAACAAGGGGGCGCCGGTGAAGGCTGCCGACGTCGAAAGCCTGCGCAAGAATGATATGCAGACCACTTCCGGGGATGATCTGGGGCAAGTCACTTCGCATTAAAGAGACCGGAATACCGCTGACATGGCATTAGTGCTTTTGCTGTGTCAGTGGGCAATTCATCGCTTTGACTGAAAGCCTTTGAATTGCGCAAAGGCATCAGCTAATTGCAGGTAAAGTTTTTTGTCGTATTTATCGACGTCACCATCGCCATCGCCGTCAACGACGTCTTCGGAAATCGAGTCATAACGTCCGTTGCCTTCCGACGAAGAGGCGAAAAGCGAATAGTCGTAGTCCATCATTTCAGTCGCGTCTTCATCGTAATGATAAAACGCGACCTCGGGATTTCCGTCTCGGTCCATATCCGCAATTTCCAGCAATATCCTGATAGTCATTGATCAAGTCCTTTCAGTTGATTGCGCTAAGTCAATCGGCAATCTGCCGCAGGTTTCTGGAAGTTAACAACAGGGGGAAATCCCGGTCTACTGTCAGACCTGACAGGGTGTATAGCCATACAGTCAGCAAACCTGATCCAGCCGTGCTGTAAATGCATACACCTGTCAACTCTGACAGTGGACGCTCGCTTTTAGGTTACTTAATGTGCAAAGGGACACAGATTCAATGACCCTTAATTTCGCGCTGGCATGGAGCACACAGAAATGAGCTACTCAGTGTTATATGAGTTCAGAGACACGGATGGGAACGGAACAGCTGAAGCAGTAATTTCCCGATACAACAATGGCGATGTTGTTAATTCAGCACCCAACGTAGTGGTCACGGCATACGCCAATACCGCCAACGGAAAATATGACATGGTCACCGGAGTCGACGACGTCGAGGGCGACGGCGACATTGATGAGGATGACGACTCCTATTACACCTTGGCAGCCGACCTCGCCTCTGCCTTGGTCGGTTTGAGTAACGTCGGTGCGGGCCGTCTTTACAGGTGCATACTTATCTCATTTGGAGAAAACACCTCAGGGAGCAAACTTGCCGACGTCAACATTGGCTTGTTTAATGTCGCGAACTCCGATTTGACTCGCCCGAATTCGGTCGTGACCGTCACAGGTTATGCCAAGGGGCTGTATACAAAAGTGCTGAGATCAACGGACGCAGACGGTGATGGCGATATTGATCTGGACGATGAGTTTATTTTCAGAAAAATTGCTGGCTCCTTTGCCTCAATGAGAGACTTTAAAGTTTGAAATAATCACTGAGAGAGTTGCTACCGTTTTGACGAAACAATGTCCGATAAAAAACCTGCGTGCATAAATCATGCAGGTTTTTTGCATTTATCTTCGTGTACGTTACGGATTAACGATACTTACATAAGCCTTGGCCAACGCCGCCAATTTGGCTTTGTCATCACCATCAATATCACCGTCGCCGTCCACATCCTTCTTGTCCGTGCGGACAGTGAAGGATTTGCCACGATCGGCGGATACCGCAACAACGTAAATCGAATCGACCAACGCCTCGGTCGACAGTTGATCCTCGGCATTCCAGCCCAGTTCCTTGCGGGCAAGTTGCATTGAAACAATCGTATTGGGTTCCGATGGACCCGGAAGCATCATTTGTAGAAAAACACCACGCTGATTGAAATATGACACTAGTAACATCCTTTTAAATAATCATCAGGCGTCAGTACCTGGAAGTTCCGAAGACTATATTTGCTAACTTGCCTTCACAATGGAGCATATGTTTCTCGTGTTGTCTCTTGTGCCATTTATATAAATCCGTCACAACCCGGGATAACCGAAATTGAGCATTTCCGTAATCCCCTGGTCGAACGGTACTGGATCGTAATGGGCCTGGTCGGATACTGTATGAACATACAGATACGAGGTTCGCTCCATGATCAGTCCTCTCCCCCCGCGCGGTCGCGGCACCGCCAGCAACCCGCACAACCGCTTCGCACCGAACCGCTCGGTGGCCGAGGACGACGGCTGGTATCAGGAAGTGCCCGAAACGCAGAACACCGAGGTGATGATCGAAACCGCAAAAACCATCATCACCCGCAACACCTCGCCTGACCTGCCGTTTGATCGCTCGATCAATCCCTATCGCGGCTGCGAGCATGGCTGCATCTATTGCTACGCACGGCCCAGTCACGCCTATTGGGACATGTCGCCGGGGCTGGACTTCGAAACGAAACTGATCGCCAAGACCAACGCTGCGCAGGTACTGGAAGAGCAGCTCGGGAAAAAAGGCTATCAATGCGCGCCGATCAATCTCGGTTCCAACACCGATCCGTATCAGCCGATCGAACGTGAACACAAGATCACCCGTCAGACCCTCGAAGTGCTGCTGCGCTATCGCCACCCGGTGACCATTGTCACCAAGGGCTCGTTGATCCTGCGCGACCTCGACTTGCTCACCGAACTGGCGCAACAGCGGCTGGTGGCGGTGATGATCAGCCTGACCACGCTGGACGATGAACTCAAACGTATTCTCGAGCCCCGTGCGGCGGCACCGAAAGCGCGGTTGCGCGCGATCCGGGTCATGCGCGAAGCGGGAATCCCGGTCGGCGTACTTTGTTCGCCGATGATTCCGATGATCAACGACAGTGAAATCGAAAACCTGCTGATCGAGGCCCAGGCCGCCGGAGCACAAAGTGCCGCGTACATGATGCTGCGCCTGCCGCTGGAAGTGGCGCCGCTGTTCGAAGAATGGTTGCAGGCGCACTACCCGCAACGGGCCGCTCATGTGCTGAGCCTGATCCGGCAGAGCCGCGGCGGTGAGCTCTACGACAGCCGTTTCGGCGCGCGGATGCGCGGCGAAGGGCCGTTTGCCGACCTGCTTGCGCAACGCTTTGCCAAAGCGATCAAGCGTCTCGGGATGAATCACCGCGAGGGCTACAACCTCGATTGCACAGCCTTCTGTCCGCCGGGTCGCCAGATGTCGTTGATTTAGCGACAATTGGCCTATGGTTGTGAGGTTGGAACCCTTCCGTCGAGACCGCCAGTCACGTTTTTTGTGACCTGGAACACACGTTCTAGAGCGCTTGATTCAGTTTGAGTTAAGTTTCGACGGCTACCTTGTTCATCGAGTGACTGACGGGTCGGGATGACTCGGATGTTTTAAACAGCCACTGGCTTCATACCGGAATACCGGGGCATGACTCCCTGAATCCGCCTAAGAGGATGAATCATGAGTGACAAGGATAAACAGCCGTTGGCTGCGTCGGCGCAAGCCCCTGTGGCGGAATCCGCCGATGCAGCGCTGCGACAGATCGTAGACGGCTTTTTGCATTTTCATCATGAGGTCTTCCCGCAGCAGGAAGAGCTCTTCAAGAAACTCGCCACGGCTCAGTCGCCAAAAGCGATGTTCATTACCTGCGCCGACTCGCGCATCGTGCCCGAACTGATCACCCAGAGTTCGCCCGGCGATCTGTTCGTGACCCGTAACGTCGGCAACGTTGTACCGCCCTACGGCCAGATGAACGGCGGCGTTTCCACTGCCATCGAATATGCGGTGCTGGCGCTCGGCGTGCAGCACATCATCATCTGCGGCCACTCGGATTGCGGCGCCATGCGCGCAGTGCTCAACCCCGACAGCCTGGAAAAAATGCCGACGGTCAAAGCCTGGTTGCGCCACGCCGAAGTGGCCAAAACCATGGTGCACGAAAACTGTAACTGCGCCGACGAAAAAGAAAGCATGCCGATCCTCACTGAGGAAAACGTCATCGCCCAATTGCAGCACTTGCGTACCCATCCTTCGGTAGCCTCGCGCATGGCGAACGGTCATCTGTTCATCCATGGCTGGGTCTACAACATCGAAACCAGCGAAATCAAAGCTTACGACGCGGATCAGGGCTGCTTCCTGCCGCTCGACGGCAGCCATCCGATTCCGGTGGCGACGCCCAAAGCGCGCTTCTAAATCTTCCTAACAATCTGTGTGGTTTGACGCCGGCCGCTGTTTCAGCGGCCCGGCCTCCCCACGCCTGAAGAAAGCTTCGGGAGAGTCATCATGCGTGCTGCTCAATTAAAAGCGGTGTTGCCACGGGAGCTGCTCGCTTCGGTGGTTGTATTTCTGGTTGCCCTGCCGTTGTGCATGGGTATCGCGATTGCGTCAGGGTTGCCGCCGGCCAAGGGTTTGATCACCGGGATCATCGGCGGTCTGGTGGTCGGTTGGCTGGCGGGATCGCCATTGCAGGTCAGCGGACCGGCAGCGGGTCTGGCAGTGTTGGTGTTTGAGCTGGTACGCCAGCACGGCATCGAAATGCTCGGGCCGATTCTGTTGCTCGCCGGTTTCCTGCAACTGGTGGCCGGACGTTTGAAGCTCGGTTGCTGGTTTCGGGTTACAGCGCCAGCCGTGGTGTACGGGATGCTGGCGGGGATTGGCGTGTTGATCGTGCTGTCGCAGGTGCATGTGATGCTCGATGCGTCACCGAAGCCTTCTGGCCTGGATAACCTCACGGCGTTCCCCGCAGCTGTAGCGCAGGCGTTGCCGTCGTTTGGCTGGCAGGCCGGCCTGCTCGGGCTGTCGACGATTGCGGTGATGTGGCTGTGGGAAAAATTTCGCCCGCATTCATTGCGCTTCGTGCCCGGCGCATTGCTCGGCGTCGGTCTGGCGACAGCTGCCAGTCTGCTGCTGGCATTGCAGGTCAAACGCGTCGAGGTGCCGGCGAATCTGGCGGAAGCCATTGATTGGCTCAAGCCCGCAGATCTGCTCAGCCTGGCCGACCCGACACTGCTGATCGCCGCGTTCGCCGTGGCATTCATTGCCAGTGCCGAGACGCTGCTCTCCGCTGCAGCGGTAGATCGCATGCACAGCGGCGTGCGTTCGGACTTCGACCGCGAACTGTCGGCACAAGGCGTCGGCAACATGCTTTGCGGCTTGGTCGGCGCGTTGCCGATGACCGGGGTAATCGTGCGCAGTTCGGCCAACGTCCAGGCCGGTGCGACCACGCGTTATTCGACAATCTTCCATGGCCTGTGGCTGCTGGCGTTCGTGCTCTTGCTGTCGAGCGTGCTGCAAAGCATCCCGGTGGCGAGTCTGGCGGGTGTGCTGGTGTATACCGGTTTCAAACTGGTGGATCTCAAGGCGTTTCGCGGGCTGGGTCGTTATGGCCGGATGCCGATGTTCACTTACGCGGCGACGGCGCTGGCGATCATCTTCACCGACCTGCTGACCGGCGTTTTGATCGGCTTCGGCTTGACCTTGCTGAAACTGGCGTTCAAGGCTTCGCGCTTGAAGATCAGCCTGATCGACCTGCCGCAGGACGGCGAGATGGAGTTGCGTCTGGTGGGTGCGGCGACGTTCCTCAAAGTGCCGGCACTGACTCAGGTGCTGAACACGATTCCAGCGGGTACGACGGTGCATGTGCCGCTCAATAACCTGAGCTACATCGACCATTCGTGTCTGGAGTTGCTGGAAGAGTGGGGCCGGGCGAATGCGGCGAAGGGGTCGAAGCTGTTGATTGAATCGCGTGGGTTGAAGCGACGGCTTGAAGGCAGGGTTCGCACAAACACCGGGATTGGCTCAGCCGCTTAGGATCAAAAGATCGCAGCCTTCGGCAGCTCCTACAGGGTGAAATACCATCTCATGTAGGAGCTGCCGGAGGCTGCGATCTTTTAAGGTTTAGGCAGCGGGTTGATCCAGCTCCAAACCCACACCCAATCGACGGCCCATGCACGGCCAACGTTTCCACGCGGCGCCGGTGTCGGGGCTGCTGAGTTTTTCGCGGTAGGCCTCTACCGACTCCAGCGCAAAACTCTCTTCGTTGAGCATCTCGTCGATGGCGTGATGCACCGCTTCGTCCAGTTGGTTGGCAAACTCCTCACCGATCAATTGGTGAGCAATCAGATTGGCGACCGTCATGTCCAAAGGGATCAGTGGCTGGCCGAAATGCTTGATGTACAGGTCGTTGACCTCTTCGACAAAACGGTGCGCCAGGTAGGCTTCGTCCAGCAGGCTGTCCAGGCCGACGTGCCCGGCCATGATTGCCGGCGGCTGGAGGAAATACTGCTCGGCGATTTTCAGCACCGGTTTGATCTGCGATTCGATTCCCGCTTCCCTGGCGACTTCATTGGCTGCATCCAGCAGGTCTGGCACTTCATCGATGTAGGCGGCGACAAAACGCGTCAGCACACCCTGGGCGTCGGCTTCCGGCAATTGGATCGCCGGGTGTAAATGAGGCAGCTTGCTTTCCAGCTGACGTGTCAGCAGGCCGGTGTCTTTCTCGTGCTGTTGGGCGGTTTGGATCTGCTCGCGCAATGCGGCGGTGTTCATGAAAACTCCAGGGAACAAGGCAATGAAATAGGGAAGACATAAGTTAGCTGGCTTACGAAAAATGCTAAGACGCATTTGTCATAATTATTTCATCCTTGATGCGCCTGCGTTATATCGATTGGCCACCTCTCGTCTGCATCCTTCTCCATTCGTGCCCTTGAACGCAAGTACCGGCTGTTTCAGATCATTTACGTCCTCACATTGCAATTTCCAGTCGCTGTCTATACTCGCCATTGAATGGAGTTAGCTGATGACGCCCGACTGCACCCGCAGCAAGGCCCGGCGATTCAAGTTCGTAGTCTGATGCAGCCGCTCCCTTGCCGCAGGCGAAAGCCGGCGGGATAACAAGAACGATAAGGGGAACCCGCAATGATGCGACATCCACACGTCTGGATGGGCCTCCTGTTGTGGTCGATTTTCAGCCCGGCCAATGCGGCCTGGACTGTGAATATGGCGCCTGGAGCGACTGAAATCAGTCACGCAGTATTCGACCTGCACATGACCATTTTCTGGATCTGTGTGGTGATCGGGATCATCGTCTTCGGCGCCATGTTCTGGTCGATGATGGTGCACCGCCGTTCAACCGGGCAGGTTGCCGCAAAATTCCACGAAAGCACCACCGTCGAAATTCTCTGGACCGTCGTCCCGCTGCTGATTCTGGTGGCGATGGCCGTTCCGGCGACCGCCACCCTGATCAAGATGTACGACGCCAGTGAGCCGGATATCGATATCCAGGTCACCGGCTATCAGTGGAAGTGGCACTACAAATACCTGGGCCAGGACGTCGAGTTCTTCAGCAACCTGGCCACGCCCGCCGAGCAGATCCACAACAAGGAAGCCAAGGGCGAGCACTACCTGCTTGAGGTCGACAAGCCGCTGGTGCTGCCGACCGGTGCCAAGGTGCGCTTCCTCGTGACCTCCGCCGACGTCATCCACTCGTGGTGGGTGCCGGCGTTTGCGGTCAAGCGCGATGCGATCCCCGGGTTTGTCAACGAAGCCTGGACCCGTGTCGACAAGCCCGGCCTGTACCGTGGCCAATGCGCAGAACTGTGCGGCAAGGATCACGGCTTCATGCCGATCGTGGTCGAGGTCAAGGACAAGGCCGACTACGAAACATGGCTCGCCGAGCGCAAGGCCGAAGCTGCGCAGCTCAAAGAACTGACCAGCAAGGAATGGACCCTCGACGAGCTCAAAGAGCGCGGCGACAAGGTCTATCACACCACTTGTGTGGCCTGTCACCAGGCCGAAGGCCAGGGCCTGCCGCCGATGTTCCCGGCACTCAAGGGCTCGAAAATCGCCATCGGGCCGATCAAGGATCACCTGAACATTGTCTTCCACGGCAAGCCCGGCACCGCCATGGCGGCCTTCGGCAAACAGTTGTCGGAAGTCGATATCGCAGCGGTCGTGACCTATGAACGTAACGCCTGGGGCAACAACAAGGGCGACATGGTCACGCCAAAAGAAGTGCTGGAGCTGAAACAGGCGGAAAGCAAATGAGCCGGTCTATTGCGTACTTCGTGAATCGGTCGGGGCTCCGCGCTCCGGCCTGCCCAGCCCACTCACTTGAAGGAGACCGGCCATGAGCGCTGTCATCGATGACCACGGTCATGCCGACCACGCCCACGGCCCCGCCAAAGGCCTGATGCGCTGGGTGCTGACCACCAACCACAAGGACATCGGCACGCTGTACCTGTGGTTTGCGTTCTGCATGTTCCTGCTCGGCGGCTCGTTCGCCATGGTGATCCGCGCCGAGCTGTTCCAGCCCGGTTTGCAGATCGTCGAGCCTGCGTTCTTCAACCAGATGACCACCATGCATGGTCTGGTGATGGTCTTCGGTGCGGTGATGCCGGCATTCGTCGGCCTCGCCAACTGGATGATCCCGCTGATGATCGGCGCGCCGGACATGGCCCTGCCGCGGATGAACAACTTCAGCTTCTGGCTGCTACCGGCGGCGTTCCTGTTGTTGGTCTCGACCCTGTTCAGCCCCGGTGGCGGGCCGAATTTCGGCTGGACGTTCTACGCGCCGCTGTCGACGACGTATGCGCCGGAAAGCGTGACGTTCTTCATCTTCGCCATCCATTTGATGGGGATCAGCTCGATCATGGGCGCGATCAACGTGGTCGCGACCATCCTTAACCTGCGCGCCCCTGGCATGACGTTGATGAAAATGCCTCTGTTCGTCTGGACCTGGCTGATCACCGCGTTCCTGCTGATCGCGGTGATGCCGGTACTGGCCGGGTGCGTGACGATGATGCTGATGGACATCCATTTCGGCACCAGTTTCTTCAGTGCCGCCGGTGGCGGTGACCCGGTGTTGTTCCAGCATGTGTTCTGGTTCTTCGGCCACCCTGAGGTGTACATCATGATCCTGCCGGCGTTTGGCGCCGTCAGCTCGATCATTCCGACCTTCTCGCGCAAACCGCTGTTCGGCTATACCTCGATGGTCTACGCCACGGCGAGCATTGCGTTCCTGTCGTTCATTGTCTGGGCGCACCACATGTTCGTGGTCGGCATTCCGTTGGTGGGCGAGTTGTTCTTCATGTACGCCACGCTGCTGATCGCCGTGCCTACCGGGGTCAAAGTGTTCAACTGGGCGAGCACCATGTGGCAAGGCTCGTTGACCTTCGAAACACCGATGCTGTTTGCCGTGGCGTTCGTAATCCTGTTCTCCATCGGCGGGTTCTCCGGGCTGATGCTGGCCATCGCCCCGGCGGACTTCCAGTATCAGGACACGTATTTCGTGGTGGCGCATTTCCACTATGTGCTGGTGCCGGGGGCCATCTTCGGGATCTTCGCCTCGGCCTATTACTGGCTGCCGAAATGGACCGGGCACATGTACGACGAGACCCTCGGCAAGCTGCATTTCTGGCTGTCGTTCATCGGCATGAACATGGCCTTCTTTCCGATGCACTTTGTCGGCTTGGCAGGAATGCCGCGGCGGATTCCGGACTACAACCTGCAGTTCGCCGACTTCAATATGGTCTCGTCGATCGGCGCGTTCATGTTCGGTGCCACGCAGATCTTCTTCCTGTTCATCGTGATCAAGACCATTCGCGGCGGCGCCCCGGCGCCGGCAAAACCGTGGGATGGCGCGGAAGGTCTGGAGTGGAGCGTGCCGTCGCCGGCGCCGTATCACACCTTCACCACGCCGCCGGAAGTGAAATGAACACGGGAGCCTTTGTGGGAGCGAGCCTGCTCGCGAAGAACGATGACGCGGTGCATCTGATGGACCGAGTCGCCTGCTTCGCGAGCAGGCTCGCTCCCACAATGGATTTGGGGAAAGGAATGACCCATGGCTGACTCGATTTCGCTGAAGAAACTGGTCACCCGCCTGCTCGCAGTGGTGGTGGCGATGTTTGTCTTCGGCTTTGCCCTGGTGCCGATCTACGACGTGATGTGCAAAGCCTTCGGCATCAACGGCAAGACCGGCGGACAGTACGAGGGCGAGCAGGTGGTCGACACCTCGCGGCAGGTGCGTGTGCAGTTTCTGTCGACCAACACCGCCGACATGCCGTGGGACTTCTACCCCAAGCACGACGAGCTGACCGCCAACCCCGGCGCCGTCAACGAGATGATCTTCATCGCGCGCAACCCCACCGACAAACCGATGAGCGCACAAGCCGTGCCGAGCATCGCGCCAAGCAACGCGGCGGCGTATTTCCACAAGACCGAATGTTTTTGCTTTACCCAGCAGGTGCTGCAGCCCGGTCAGCAGATCGAAATGCCGGTGCGTTTCATCGTTGACCGTGACATGCCCAAGGATGTGAAGCACCTGACGCTGTCCTACACGCTGTTCGATATCACCGCCCGACATCCTCCGGTGGCTGTAAGCACTGGCGGTTAAGCGTGCCCGATAAGGAGAACAATAAATGGCAACTCATGAGCACTATTACGTTCCGGCCCAGAGCAAGTGGCCGATCATCGCCACGATCGGCATGCTCGTCACCGTGTACGGCCTGGCCGTCTGGTTCAACGATCTGAAGGCAGCGCGCCCGGAATCCCACGGCCCGTTGGTCTTCTTCATCGGCGGCCTGCTGCTGGCGTACATGCTGTTCGGCTGGTTCGGTGCGGTGATCAAGGAAAGTCGCGCCGGACTTTACAGCGCGCAGCTTGATCGTTCGTTCCGCTGGGGCATGAGCTGGTTCATCTTCTCCGAGGTGATGTTCTTCGTCGCCTTCTTCGGTGCGCTGTTTTACGTGCGGCACATCTCCGGTCCGGCGCTGGGTGGCGAAGGTGCGAAAGGCCTCGCTCACATGCTCTGGCCAAACTTCCAGTTCACCTGGCCGTTGCTGCAAACGCCGGACCCGAAACTGTTCCCGCCAGCCAAGGAAGTCATCAGCCCGTGGGGCCTGCCGCTGATCAACACGATCTTGCTGGTCAGCTCCAGCGTGACCATCACCATCGCCCACCATGCCTTGAAGAAGGGCCATCGTGGCGCGCTGAAAATCTGGCTGGCGATCACCGTACTGCTGGGCTGCGCGTTCCTCGGCTTCCAGGCTGAAGAATATATCCACGCCTACCACGAACTGGGCCTGACGCTGGGTTCGGGCATCTACGGCGCGACGTTCTTTATGCTCACCGGTTTCCACGGCGCCCACGTGACCATCGGCACGATCATTCTGTTTGTGATGCTGATGCGGATCATGAAGGGCCACTTCGACAACGAGCACCAGTTCGGTTTCGAAGCGGCGAGCTGGTATTGGCACTTCGTCGATGTGGTGTGGATCGGCTTGTTTATCTTCGTTTACGTGCTCTGAGCACTACCAAGGCGCGTGCGACACCAGTTGGCCGCTGTAGAAGCCCCAGGCGATCAAGCCGACGGTGGCAGCGGCCAATGCCACCCGAACACTCAAGGCGATGACCAGACGATTAGAGCTGCTGTCGTCCTTGACCAGGAAAAACAGGCCGCTGAACAGGCTGATCACCGTGGCAATCAGCAGCAGGACGATGGCTGCTTTGAGCATGGGAAGACTCCGGGGGACAGGCGATGCACTTGAGTATAGCGATCGCGAAGCCTGACTTTATGGCGATGCCATGAAGCGCTTCCGCCCGGGCGTCATACCCACGGTTGTCGTGGCATTGTTGCTGCCGCTGTTGGTATCTCTGGGCTTCTGGCAATTGAGCCGGGGCGCGGAAAAAACCGCCTTGCTCGCCAGTTACGCCGAACGCCGCGCTGCTGAACCGATGGCCAGCAGCGAGTTGCTCAATAGTGCTGATCCGGCCTATCGCCGCGTGCATCTGCACGGCCAGTTCGACGCGGCCCACAGCCTGTTGCTCGACAACAGCCAGCGCAATGGCAAGGTCGGCGTCGAGTTGCTGCAACCGTTTCAGGATCAACGCACCGGCCTGTGGCTGCTGGTCAATCGCGGCTGGCTGCCGTGGCCGGATCGGCGCGTGCCGCCGCAATTCACCACGCCTGCGCAAGCACTGAATATTGATGCCTGGGTCTACGTCGCCCCCGGCGCGACCTTCCAGCTGCACGCCGACCCGGTCAGCAATGCCTGGCCGCAAACCATCACCGCCGTCGAGCCGGCCAAGCTGTGGAAAACCCTCGATCGCGACGGCTTCGCCTACGAATTACGCGCCGAACCCGGCCCGGCCAGTTATCAGGCCGACTGGCCGGTGGTTGCCATGGGCCCGGAAAAACACCTCGGTTACGCCGTGCAGTGGTTCGCCATGGCCACCGCCCTGCTCGGTCTTTACCTCTACCTCGGCTGGCACAACGCAAAGGAGAAACACCATGGGAACGGCCATGAATCCACCCAGCATGTCTGAAACCAAACCTGCCGCCAGCCGTCGTCGCGGGCGTCTTCAGTTGCTGCTGATTGTGCTCGGCGTAGTCGGCCCGATGATTCTCGCCACCGGCATGTACAAATTGCAGTTCTGGGTGCCGGAAGGTCGCAGCTATCACGGCGAACTGATCGGCAACGGCCAGACCCGCGCCGACCTTGGCGTGCAGGCGGATGAGGAGCGCTGGCAGATGCTGGTGACGGCGCCCAAGGATTGCGCGGTGGATTGCCAGCAGTTGGTGTATCTGGCGCGGCAGATCCAGATCGGCCTTGGTCGTGAAGCCGGGCGCGCCAGCCATGCCCTCGCCGCTGCACAACCTTTGAGCGTCGACTACCAAGCCAAACTCACCCGCGAATATCCGCAGTTGCAGCGCTATCCGCTGGACGCCGCAGTGTTCAGCAAGACGACTGGCGACAAGACCACGCCGCAACTGTGGATCATCGACCCCCACGGCAACCTCGTCTTGCGCTACGACCCGAATGTGAAGGGCAAGGATCTGCTCAACGACCTGCGCCACCTGCTGAAACTGTCGAACATCGGATAAGGGCATCGTCATGGCCAAACCTGGATTTCGCCTCGCGCTGTTTGCCACCTTGCTGGCACTGATTGTGGTGCTGCTCGGCGCCTACACCCGCCTGACCCACGCCGGCCTCGGTTGCCCGGACTGGCCGGGCTGTTACGGGTTTATCAGCGTGCCGAAAAGCGAAGCCCAACTGGCCCATGCCGAACTGCATTTCCCCGACGCGCCGGTGGAGTCGCACAAGGGCTGGAACGAGATGATCCACCGCTACTTCGCCGGCGCCCTCGGTATGCTCATTTCGGTGTTGGCCGGGCGCGCGTGGGTCAACCGTCGCCATCCCGGGCAACCGTTGAAACTGCCGCTGTTTCTGCTGGCAGTGGTGTTTGCCCAAGCGGCCTTCGGCATGTGGACGGTGACGCTCAAGCTCTGGCCGCAAGTAGTCACCGGGCATTTGCTCGGCGGTTTTGCGACATTGAGTCTGCTGTTTCTGCTGACGTTGAGGCTGTCCGGCGTATTGCCGGCGCTGACCGTGCCCAAGCGTCTGCAATATTGGGCGACAGCAGGCCTGTTGCTGGTGATCGGTCAGATTGCGCTGGGCGGCTGGGTCAGTTCCAACTATGCAGCGGTGGCCTGCATCGATTTCCCCACCTGCCACGGCCAATGGTTGCCGCCCGCCGACTTCGCCAACGGTTTTCATCTGACTCAACACATCGGCCCGAATTATCTGGGCGGACAACTCGACAGCGATGCGCGCACGGCAATTCACCTGACTCATCGCATCGGAGCGTTGCTGGTGACGCTGGTGCTGCTCGGTCTGGCCTGGCAATTGAAAGGGGTCGGCATGACCCGGCTGGCCGGTTTGGTAATGATTGCCCTCGGCGCACAAATCACTCTCGGCATCAGCAACGTGATTTTCCATCTGCCGCTGCCGGTGGCCGTGGCGCACAACGCTGGCGGCGCGGCGCTGTTGCTGACCTTGGTGCTGGTCAACTACCACGCGCGTACCAGCCTGGTCCGGGTCAGACAACCGGTACTCGCACGCTGGCGCTTCAGCCCGCGTAAACATTCCGCCGCGCCCATAACAATAAAAGGAGAAACGCCATGGCGATTCTGATCGGCGAACGCCCCACTCAGGCGATCTGGCGCGACTATCTGGAGCTGACCAAACCGAAAGTCGTGGTGCTGATGCTCATCACCTCGCTGGTCGGCATGTTCCTCGCGACCCGCGCCGGGGTGCCGTGGACGGTGCTGGTGTTCGGCAATCTGGGCATCGCGCTGTGTGCCGGTGGCGCGGCGGCGGTCAACCATGTGGTGGATCGGCGCATTGATGCGGTGATGGCGCGCACGCACAAACGGCCATTGGCCGAGGGCCGGGTTTCGCCCGCCGCCGCGTTGACCTTTGCGCTGGTGCTGGCGCTGCTCGGTCAGGCCTTGCTGCTGACCTTCACCAATCCGCTGACCGCCTGGCTGACTCTCGCCTCTCTGCTCGGCTACGCGGTGATCTACACCGGTTTCCTCAAGCGCGCGACGCCGCAGAACATCGTCATCGGCGGCCTCGCCGGCGCCGCACCACCGCTGCTCGGCTGGACCGCCGCCACTGGCCACGTCAGTGCCGAACCATTGCTGCTGGTGCTGATCATCTTCGCCTGGACGCCGCCGCACTTCTGGGCGCTGGCGATCCATCGCAAGGAGGAATACGCCAAGGCCGACATCCCGATGCTGCCGGTCACTCACGGCGAGCACTACACCAAAGTGCACATTCTGCTGTACACCTTCGCGCTGCTGGCAGTGAGTCTGCTGCCTTATGTGATCCACATGAGCGGCGTGCTGTATCTGATTTGCGCGCTGGCGCTGGGCGCGAGGTTTCTGCAATGGGCCGTGGTGCTGTACCGTGGCACTCGGCCGCACGCGGCGATCAACACCTTCAAGTACTCTATTTGGTACTTGTTTCTGCTGTTCATCGCCCTGCTCGTAGACCACTACTTACTGTTGAACCTATGACTCGAACCCAGAAAACCGTCTTCATCCTCGTCGCCGTGATCGCGCTGATCCTGGGCCTGACCGTCAACAAAGTGCTGAGTGGCAAGGGCCAGGGCGACCCCACCGCCCTAATCGACGCCGGCATCATCCTGCTGCCGCAGAGCCGCACTCTGCCAAGCGTGACGATGACTGATCAGGACGGCAAACCGGTCGCCATCGACGAGTTGAAAGGCAAGTGGAGCCTGCTGTTCTTCGGCTACACCTTCTGCCCGGACATCTGCCCGACCACCCTCGCGCAACTGCGCCAGATCAAGAGCGAACTGCCGAAAGACGCTGTGGACAAGTTGCAGGTCGTGCTGGTCAGCGTTGACCCGAACCGGGATAACCCGAAGCAGTTGAAGCAGTACCTGGGCTACTTCGATCCGCAGTTCATTGGCCTGACGCCGAGCTCGATTGAAGAGCTGCAGAAGGTGGCCAACGCGGTGAGTATTCCGTTTATTCCGGCCGATACCAGCAAGCCGAATTATACGGTTGACCACAGTGGTAATCTGGCGGTGATCGGGCCGGATGGGACGCAGCGGGGGTTTATTCGTGCACCGTTGAACAACGCCAAACTGGTGACGCAACTCCCGGTAATGCTTAACCGCAAGTAACAACACCATTCCTGCAGGTGACTGTATTTCAGGCAAAAAAAGGGGACGCACATGGCGTCCCCCTCTTCGTTATAGCAACCAGAATCAGAACGCTGGCAATACCGCACCTTTGTACTTCTCGGTGATGAATTTCTTCACTTCCGGGCTGTGCAGGGCAGCGGCCAGTTTCTTCATCGCGTCGCTGTCCTTGTTGTCCGCACGGGACACGAGGATGTTCACGTATGGCGAGTCGTTACCTTCAATCACCAGCGCATCCTTGGACGGATCGAGCTTGGCTTCCAGCGCGTAGTTGGTGTTGATCAGCGCCAGATCGACCTGGGTCAGCACGCGCGGGATGGTCGCGGCTTCCAGTTCACGGATTTTCAGGTCTTTCGGGTTCTGCGCGATGTCTTTGACGGTCGACAGAATGTTGTTCGGCTCCTTCAGGGTGATCACGCCAGCCTTGGCCAGCAGCAACAGCGCACGGCCGCCGTTGGTGGCGTCGTTCGGGATCACTACGTTGGCGCCGCTTGGCAGGTCTTTCAGATCCTTGATCTTGCTCGAGTACGCGCCCAGCGGCTCCAGGTGCACGCCGGTCACGGCCACCAGGCTGGTGCCCTTGGCCTTGTTGAACTCATCGAGGTACGGCTGGTGCTGGAAGAAGTTGGCGTCCAGACGCTTTTCGGCAACCTGTACGTTCGGCTGAATGTAGTCGGTGAAAACCTTGACCTTCAGATCCACGCCTTCTTTGGCCAGTGCCGGCTTCACGAACTCGAGGATTTCCGCGTGCGGCACCGGGGTGGCGGCAACGGTCAGGGTTTCATCTGCGTGCGCGGAAAAGGCAGCCACGGCAGCGAGGGCAACGATCAGTTTTTTCATTCAGCTAACTCCTTTTTGGGCGCCCGTCTGGCGCCTGCCAGCGAATGGCCGGCTCATTCTTGAATATCAAACCGGTTTATTTGCGCGAGAAATGCACGACCAGTCTGTCACCTACCATCTGCAGCACTTGCACCAGAATCAACAACAGCACCACGGTGACGATCATCACGTCAGTCTGGAAACGCTGATAGCCGAAACGGATCGCCAGGTCACCCAGACCACCGGCGCCGACCACACCGGCCATCGCCGTGTAGGACACCAGTGTAATCGCCGTCACCGTAATCGCCGCGAAGATGCCCGGGCGGGCCTCAGGCAGCAAAGCGTTCATGATGATCTGCCGGGTGGTCGCGCCCATCGACTGGGTCGCTTCGATGATGCCGCGATCGACTTCACGCAGCGCTGTCTCGACCAGACGCGCGAAGAACGGCGTGGCACCGACCACCAGCGGCGGAATCGCACCGGCCACGCCCAGCGACGTTCCGGTGATCAGCACGGTGAACGGGATCATCACGATCAACAGGATAATGAACGGCAGCGACCGCAGGATATTCACCGCCAGCGACATGAACGCGTAGAGGGCACGGTTTTCCAGCAACTGGCGCGGACTGCAGAGAAACAGCAGCACGCCCAGCGGCAGGCCGAGCAAAACGGTGAACAGCAGCGAGCCACCGAGCATCAGCATGGTGTCGCCAGTCGCCAGCCAGATTTCAAACCAGTCGATGTTTTCGAAGAACGTCTTGAGCAGTTCCATTAACGGAGCACCTCCATGTGAACGTCAGCGGCGGTGAAGCGGGCGAACGCCGCTTCCATGTCGCCACCGGTGACGGCGAGGGTCAATTGCCCGTACGGAATGTCTTTGATGCGGTCGATGCGACCGGCAAGGATGCTGTAGTCGACACCGGTTTCCCGGGCGACGGTACCGAGCAACGGCGCGTAGGTCGCTTCGCCCTGGAAGGTCAGACGCACGATACGACCCGGCACATGAGCAAAGTCATCACGCTGTTCGCCTTCGTCGATTTGCTCGCTTTCCTGGACGAAGCGCTTGGTGGTCGGGTGCTTCGGATGCAGGAACACATCGGCCACCGAACCTTGCTCGACGATCACGCCGGCATCCATCACACCCACCTGATCGCACACACGACGGATCACGTCCATCTCGTGAGTGATCAGGACAATGGTCAGTTTTAGCTCACGGTTGATCTCTGCCAGCAGTTGCAGAACCGACGCAGTAGTCTGCGGGTCCAGAGCGCTGGTGGCTTCGTCGCACAGCAGAATCTTTGGCTTGGTTGCCAGGGCGCGGGCGATACCGACGCGCTGCTTCTGGCCGCCGGACAACTGCGCCGGATACTTCTTGGCGTGGTCGGACAAACCGACGCGCGCCAGCAACTCGGCGACGCGCTTGTCGATTTCGCTACTCGACAGTTCGCCCGCCAGGGTCAGCGGCAACGCAACGTTGTCGGCCACGGTCTTGGACGCGAGCAGGTTGAAGTGCTGGAAGATCATCCCGACTTGCTGGCGGAAGCGGCGCAGGCCGTTGGCATCCAGCGTGGTGACTTCTTCACCGTCGACGATGATCTTGCCGCCACTGGATTCTTCCAGGCGATTGATCAGACGCAGCAGGGTACTTTTTCCCGCACCGGAATGGCCGATCAGGCCGAAGACCTGACCGTTCTCGATCGAGAGGCTGGTCGGGTGCAGGGCGGGGATGTCCTTACCGGCGACGCGGTAAGTCTTGTGGACGTTTTGAAACTCGATCACGTAGCGAACCTTGTGGGGCGCGTTAGAAAAGGATCAGCGGTTAGCCGGGCGCGCATTTTAGCCTGTCCGTATAGAGGTTCTTAGCATTTATTTCTCAATTAACCTTCGATTTGGCAATAACAAGATCAAAGGTCATAAAAAAGGAACGCCTGTTCCTTCTCGTCAGTCACTAGTTAAGCGACTTGAAACCCTGGGTAACCGTGCCCGGAAACGCTCAAGAGTCCCCGTTGAAAGGGGTCAAACGAGGAGTTTACGTCTGATGAGTACCAAGAAACCTGCCTCCGGCAAAAGTGAACTGGCCGGAACCGACACCCCGGATCGCGCCAACACCAACACCAAACTCGACAGCCTGGAGAAATTTCGCTCCGACGCCACCGGCCAGGCCCTGCGCACCAACCAGGGTGTGAAAATCGCCGACAACCAGAACACCCTCAAGGCCGGCCCCCGCGGGCCGTCGCTGCTGGAAGACTTCATCATGCGTGAAAAGATCACGCACTTTGACCATGAGCGAATCCCGGAGCGCATCGTCCACGCCCGCGGCACCGGCGCCCATGGTTTCTTCCAGGCTTACGAGAATCATGCGGCGCTGACCAAAGCCGGATTCCTACAGGATCCGGGGAAAAAGACCCCGGTGTTCGTGCGCTTTTCCACCGTGCAGGGCCCACGCGGCTCCGGCGACACGGTGCGTGACGTGCGCGGCTTCGCCGTAAAGTTCTTCACTGACGAAGGCAACTTCGACCTGGTCGGCAACAACATGCCAGTGTTTTTCATTCAGGACGCGATCAAGTTTCCCGACTTCGTCCACGCGGTAAAACCTGAACCGCACAATGAAATCCCTACCGGCGGATCCGCCCACGACACGTTCTGGGATTTCGTTTCCCTGGTGCCGGAATCGGCGCACATGGTCATCTGGGCGATGTCCGACCGGGCAATCCCGAAAAGCCTGCGCAGCATGCAAGGCTTCGGTGTGCACACCTTCCGGCTGGTCAATGCCGAAGGCAAATCACGCTTCGTCAAATTCCACTGGCGCCCTACCGCCGGCACTTGCTCGCTGGTGTGGGACGAGGCGCAGAAACTCGCTGGTAAAGACACGGATTACCACCGTCGCGATCTCTGGGAAGCCATCGAGATGGGCGACTACCCGGAATGGGAGTTGGGCGTACAAATCATCGAAGAAGAAAACGAGCATGACTTTGATTTCGACATCCTCGATCCGACCAAGCTGATCCCTGAAGAAATCGTGCCGATCACGCCGCTGGGTAAAATGACCCTCAACCGCAACCCGGACAACTTCTTCGCCGAGACCGAGCAGGTTGCGTTCTGCCCCGGCCACATTGTGCCGGGCATCGACTTCTCCAATGACCCACTGCTGCAAGGTCGGCTGTTTTCCTACACCGATACGCAAATCAGCCGACTCGGCGGACCGAACTTTCATGAGTTGCCAATCAACCGTCCGGTCGCGCCGTTCCATAACGGCCAGCGCGATGCTCAGCACCGTACGGTGATCGACAAGGGCCGTGCGTCCTACGAGCCGAACTCGATTGATGGCGGCTGGCCGAAAGAAACCCCGCCGGCCGCGCAGGATGGCGGTTTCGAGACGTATCCGGAGCGCATCGACGCTGCCAAGATCCGCCAGCGCAGCGAGTCGTTCAGCGACCACTTCTCCCAGGCGCGGCTGTTCTTCAACAGCATGAGTGCGCACGAGAAGGAACACATCATTGCCGCCTACAGCTTTGAGCTGGGCAAGGTTGAGCGTGAGTTCATCCGCGCGCGGGAAGTGAATGAAATTCTGGCCAATATCGACCTCGAATTGGCCAAGCGTGTGGCGGCCAACCTCGGTCTGCCGGCGCCAGCCAACGGTACGGTCGAAGTGCGCAAAACGTCTTTCGATCATTCGCCATCGCTGAGTCAGGCCAATCTGTTGCCAGAAAACATCAAGACGCGAAAAGTGGCCATTCTTGCTGCTAACGGCGTCGATGGTGCTGCGATCGAAGCGATGAAGAAAGCATTGGCCGCTGAAGGAGCGCACGCCAAGTTGCTCGGCCCGACGTCGGCACCGGTAAAAACCGCCGATGGCAAAAGTCTGCCGGTGGATGCGTCGATGGAAGGCATGCCTTCGGTTATTTTTGACGCGGTGTTCGTGCCCGGTGGCGCGGCGTCGATCAAGGCGCTGAGCGGTGATGGGGTGGCTTTGCACTATGTGCTGGAGGCTTACAAGCATCTGAAGGCGATTGCCTTGCAGGGTGAAGCGAAGCAAATGCTGGATGTGTTGAAGCTAGAGGCGGACGCCGGGCTGGTGGAGGGCAAGGATGTTGGCGCGCTGACCAAACCGTTCTTTGCCGCGATCGGGCAGCATCGGGTCTGGGCGCGGGAGCCTAAGGCGAAAGCCATTCCTGCTTAAGGATCTCCGCTGACTGGCAGGACGCTATCGCGAGCAGGCTCACTCCTACATTTGATCTTCGTATGACACAAATTCTGTGTTCCCCGAAAATCCCTTGGAGGAGTGAGCCTGCTCGCGATGCTTTTAGGGTTTACGCGGGATCAAAACCATCTGCGCCGGTACCGTGCGCAGAATCTGCTTCTCGATCTTCAGATCGAAATCCGGATTCAATTTCTTCACCCGCTTGGTCAGCAGATTGGCCAGCCATGGGTAATCATTGGTACGCGGCGCCTGAATGCTCACCGCACACTCGTAATTCACCACATCGGCGGCGATCGCATCCAGTTGCCGACGAAGTTTATGGCTATCGGTGATGTTCAAGGCAACGGTGGTGCTTTCAGCGGTCGGATCGATCACCTTGGCTTTTGGCTTTGCTTCAGCCGCCAACAGCGCTGCTTCAG
The DNA here is from genome assembly GCF_030687715.1 of Pseudomonas sp. FP2196. Lineage (GTDB taxonomy): Bacteria > Pseudomonadota > Gammaproteobacteria > Pseudomonadales > Pseudomonadaceae > Aquipseudomonas. Next base: position 72,848 of record NZ_CP117445.1, on the reverse strand, counting down.
CCTTTTCCAGCTCGGCCTTGCGCGCTTCGGTGATGGCGCCATTGACGCCACCCGTCAGCGCCGGAGCTTTGGGCATCAAGGCGCGAGCGCGGCTCAACGCGGTGGCAGCAGCGTTTACATCACCCTTTTGCAGGACGATCTGGCTGCGACGCAAATACGCCTCGGCCAATTGCCGCTGGTATTGCTCAAGGGATTGATCGTTGGGGGTTTCGGCCTGCAAGGTGGCCAATTGATCTTCGGCAGTGGCCAGTTCGCTGCTGGCCAGGCTTTGCTCCAGCTGTGCGATGGCCGTAGCCCGCGCATCGGGGACTTCGGCCACCGGCGGCGTGCTTTGGCAGGCGCCCAGCAGCACTGAAAATGCGACAAGGAGCAGATAACGGGAGGCGAACGGCTTCATTCCTGCGACTCTCTAATTGCGCAAAAAGCGAGCAAGTCTACACCCCTCGACGGGGCAGAACAAAACTCAGCAGAAACAGTGCGGCCGCCGTCACAACGATTGACGGCCCGGCCGGGGTGTCCTTGAACCACGACAACGCCAGCCCGCCACACACGGCGAGCATGCCCAGCAGGCTCGCACCCAGTGCCATCTGCTCCGGCGACCGGGCGTGACGCTGTGCCGCAGCCGCCGGGATGATCAACAGCGACGTAATCAGCAACACACCGACAATTTTCATCGCCACGGCGATCACCACCGCAATCAACAGCATCAGCGCCATGCGCAGACCGGCGACCGGCAGGCCTTCGACCCTGGCCAACTCTTCGTGCACGGTGATCGCCAGCAACGGCCGCCACAGCGTCACCAGCAACACCAGCACCGCCGCGCTGCCGCCGAGAATCCACGCCAGATCAGTCGGGCTGATCGCCAGCAGGTCGCCGAACAGATAGGCCATCAGGTCGATCCGCACTTCATGCATGAAGCTTAGTACTACAAGCCCGAGAGAGAGTGTGCTGGGTGCGAGAATTCCCAAAAGCGTGTCAGACGCCAGTGGTTGGCGCTGTTGCAAGGTCACCAGCAGTACCGCCAGCAGCAGACAGCCGACCGTGACCGCGACCGTAGGACTGACATCCAGCAGAAAACCCAGCGCCACACCGAGCAATGCGGCGTGGGACAAGGTATCGCCGAAATAGGCCATGCGCCGCCAGACCACAAACGAGCCGAGCGGCCCTGCAACCACCGCCAGCGCCAAACCTGCAAGCAGGGCATACAACAGAAAATCAGCCATGCTTGCAGCCATCTCCATGAACGTGGGGTTGGCCCGCAACGGGGCCTTTGACCACCGAACCGTGCAGGTCGTGGGCGTGGTCATGATGGTGGTGATAGATCGCCAGGCTCTGGGCGTTCTTGCCGAACAGTTCGACGAACGCCGGGTCGCCGCTGACTTGCTCGGGGTGCCCGGAGCAGCAAACGTGGCGATTGAGACAGACCACCTGATCGGTGGTGCTCATCACCAGATGCAGATCGTGAGAGACCATCAACACGCCGCAGCCGTGTCGATCGCGTAAACGGGTGATCAAGCTGTACAACTCGGCCTGGCCGGCGACGTCGACGCCCTGTACCGGTTCGTCGAGCACCAGCAACTCCGGTTCGCGCAGCAGCGCCCGGGCCAGCAGCACGCGCTGCATTTCACCACCGGAAACGCTTTGCACCGGGCTGTCGATGACGTGCTCGGCGCCGACTTCTTTCAATGCCGCCAAAGCACGCGGACGATCAACGCCTGGCACCAGCCGCAGAAAGCGCAGCACCGAGAGCGGCAGAGTCGGATCAACATGAAGTTTTTGCGGCATGTAGCCGACGCGCAGTTTCGGTTTGCGCCAGACGCTGCCGCTGTCCGGTTTCAACAGCCCAAGTACGGCGCGCACCAGCGTGGTCTTGCCGGCGCCGTTGGGGCCGATCAGGGTGACGATCTGCCCCGGCTCGACGCTCAGCTCGATGTTGTCCAGCACGGTCTGCCCGGCAAACGTGACGGCGACCTGCTCCAGACGGATCAACGCGTTGCTCATCAAGCCCCCTGGCAACCAGAGCAGAGGCCGACCACTTCGACAGTCTGCGCCTCAACGATGAAGCCGACATCCTTGGCGCTGTTGATGATCGCGTCACTGATCACTTTTTGTTCAAGCTCAATGGCAGCATGGCAATCGCGGCAGATCAGGAACTGGCCCTGATGCGCGTGCTCCGGATGGACGCAGCCGACGAAAGCATTGAGCGAGGAGATGCGATGTACCAAGCCGTTTTCCAGGAGAAAATCCAGCGCGCGGTACACGGTAGGCGGCGCAGCCCGGCGGCCGTCCTGCTCGCTGAGCACGGCGAGGATGTCGTAGGCACCCAGCGGCTTGTGGCTCTGCCACACCAGTTCCAGCACCCGGCGGCGCAACGCGGTCAGGCGCAAGCCTTTCTGGGCGCACAAGGTATCGGCCTCGGACAAAGCGCTGTGCACGCAATGAGAGTGGTCGTGGGGACGGCTGGCAATCGGTGTAATAGGCATGGGCGGCGACGAGTTTTGATAGAGACGTTATTATGTTACCCGTTCTCGCCTCATTGAGTGGTCATCGTGTCCCGACTTTTTTCTGTTTTTGTGGCTTTTGTCGCCAGTTTTCTGCTGATCGGTTCAGCCCAGGCCGAGGTCAAAGTCCTCACCAGCATCAAACCGCTACAGCTTATTGCCGCTGCTGTGCAGGACGGCGTGGCGGTTCCCGAAGTGCTGCTGCCGCCGGGTGCCTCACCGCATAACTACGCGCTGCGCCCATCCGACGTACGGAAGGTGCAATCGGTTGATCTGCTCTACTGGATCGGCCCGGACATGGAAGGTTTCCTGCCGCGCGTACTCAGTGGTCGTACATTGCCGAGCGTGGCCGTGCAGGATCTGCCGGGCCTGAAATTACGCCACTTCGCTGAAGACAGCCATTCCCATGCGCAAGAGTCTGACGATCATGACCACGATCACCGTCCGGGTACGCTGGACGCACATCTGTGGCTATCGCCGGTCAATGCGCGGGTAATTGCCGACAAAATGGCCGCCGACCTGAGCGCCGCCGACCCAGCGAATGCCGAGCGCTACCAGAGCAACGCCAAGGCTTTTGATGAGCGTCTGGATGCGTTGGATCTGCGTCTGAAGAAACGACTGACCCGCGTTGAAGGCAAACCGTACTTCGTGTTTCACGAGGCTTTCGATTACTTCGAAGAGGCTTACGGCCTGAAGCACACCGGAGTGTTCAGCGTGGCCGCAGAAGTGCAACCGGGCGCGCAGCACGTGGCGGCGATGCGAAAGCGTTTGCAAGAAGTGGGTAAGACTTGCGTGTTCAGCGAACCGCCATTGCGCCCGCGCCTGGCGGAAACGCTGGTGGCTGGCTTGCCGGTGAAATTGGCGGAACTGGATGCGCTGGGCGGCTACACCCCGGCGACGGCTCAGGGCTATGAGCAGGTGCTGGAGAAGTTAGGTAACGACCTGGCCGGGTGCCTGGAATCTCTGTAACCCCATAGAAAAAGATCGCAGCCTTCGGCAGCGCCTACAGGTGATCCCCTGTAGGCGCTGCCGAAGGCTGCGATCTTTTGATCTTAAAGCGCGAAAGGCAACGGTGTGTGAACCTGCTGCCGCTGCGCCAACCGCTGCTCGAACTCCTGCGGATCGTGAATCAACACATCCTGCCCGGCAAACTGCTCAGCCGCGATCAACCGCGACAGCCAGAACCTCACACACGCCACGCGCAGCATGGTCGGCCACAGCTCAGCCTCTGCTGCCGTAAACGGACGCAGCGCCGCATAGGCACCGAGGAATGCCCGGGCGCGCGGACCATCGATCAAGCCGTCATCGTCCGAGCACCAGTCGTTCAAGGCAATCGCCACGTCATAGAGCATCGGCCCCGAGCAGGCGTTGTAGAAGTCGATCAGTCCGGTCAGATGTGTGCCTTCGAACATCGCGTTGTCGCGGAACAGGTCGGCGTGGATGTTGGCCCGTGGTAGCGCGAGAATTTTCTCTTTCTGCCGGGTGATTTCATCAAGCGCTTTTTGCAGCAACGCGCGCGGCTCATCGCTCAGGTGCGAGAGAAACTCCGTGCCCTCCTCCAGCATCCAGTCCAGGCCACGATCGGTCTTGCGCTTGATCATGTGTTCGCCCTGGGTCGCCAGGTGCAGATGCGCCTGCAACTCGCCAACCTGCGCGCAGTGCTGGGCGTTGGCAACCTTGATGTGCTTGCCGGACAGACGCGGCTGCAACAGCGCCGGCTTGCCTTTGAGTTCACGCAACGCCATGCCATCCGTGGTGCGCAGTGCATAAGGCACCGGCAGATCGGCTTCGTGCAGCACGTCGAGCAGATCGATGAAGAACGGCATCTCCTGCACCGGGCCACGCTCGACCAGGGTCAGGACAAACTCGCCCTGCTCCAGGCTGATAAAGAAATTGGTGTTTTCGCTGCCGGCGGCGATCCCCTGGAAATCGAGCAGACGGCCAAGCCCGTAAGGGGCGAGAAAGGTTTCCAGCTCGGGCCGAGCCAGGGGAGTGAACACAGACATGGTTAAAAACTGCTCAGTTCGGGCGCCGCTATCAAAGCGGCGCCGATTAAAATTAAGAGACTACTTCCATTCGAAAATCTTCCACGACGGAATCAGCATATCCGGCTGATCCGAACGGATGAAATTTGCATCCGTCCCGTCGGCACGCACCAGAAAATAAGGCGGCGCGCCCTTCACCGTGACTTTGATCGCATACAGGAAGCCGTTTTGCCGGTACTCCTGAATGGTCTTGTCGCCTTCCGTGCGAATGGTAACTTCCGGATCCGCAGACGGTGCATCATCCGCCGCCATCGCGGCCAAGGGTGAGACAGCAATCAAACTGACCAGCAGCAAGCGATTTAACGTACGCATGATAACCTTGTCCCTTTGTCGTCAACGGTCCCGCTATTCTAGCGCCGGGCCCGCCGAAAAGGTTGATTCTGCTCATGAGCCAAGCCCCCCTCGTCCTGGTGGACGGTTCGTCTTACCTGTACCGCGCTTTCCACGCCCTGCCTCCTTTGACCACCTCCAAAGGCCTGCCGACCGGTGCGGTCAAAGGCGTGCTGAACATGCTCAAGAGTCTGCGCAAGCAGTACCCGGACAGCCCGTTCGCCGTGGTCTTCGATGCCAAGGGCGGGACATTTCGCGATGAGATGTACGCCGAATACAAGGCCAACCGACCAAGCATGCCCGACGATATGCGCGTGCAGATCGAGCCGCTGCACCAGAGCGTGATCGCCCTCGGCTTCCCGCTGCTGTGCGTGGAAGGCGTCGAGGCTGACGACGTGATCGGCACCCTGGCGCGCAGCAGTGCCGCGGCGGATCGCCCGGTGATCATCTCCACGGGCGACAAGGACATGGCGCAACTGGTCGACGGCCACATTACCTTGGTCAACACCATGTCCGGTAGCTCGATGGACGTGGAGGGCGTAAAGGAGAAATTCGGCGTCGCACCGGAGCAGATCATCGATTATCTGGCACTGATGGGCGATTCTTCCGACAACATTCCGGGCGTTCCGGGCATTGGTCCGAAGACCGCTTCCGGCCTGCTGGTCGGCGTCAACGGCGGCCTCACCGAGTTGTACGCGAATCTCGACATCGTGCCGACCCTGCCGATTCGCGGCGCCAAGACTCTGCCGGCCAAGCTCGAAGAGCACAAGGAGATGGCCTTCCTCTCCTATCAACTGGCGACCATCAAGGTTGACGTCCCGCTGGACGTCGAACTCGATGATTTGCAGATGGGCGCGGAAGACCCTGCCAAGCTCTACGAGCTGTACACCCTGCTGGAATTCAAAAGCTGGATCAATGATCTGGATCGCGACGCCAAACGCCTTGAACTGAGCGCTGCCGCTGCCCCTGCAGGCGATCTGTTCAGCGCGCCGGAAGCCGAAGCCGAAGCGCCAGCCGCCCCCGCTGAAGCCGCCTATGAAACCATCCTCGATCAGGCACGCTTCGACGCCTGGCTGGAAAAACTCAAGAACGCCAGGCTGTTCGCCTTCGACACCGAAACCACCGGCATCGACGCACAGCAGGCGCAACTGGTCGGTCTGTCGTTCGCGGTGCAGGCCAACGAAGCCGCTTACATCCCGCTGACCCACTCCTACATCGGCGTGCCGGAGCAGCTGGATCGCGACACTGTGCTGCGCGCGCTGAAACCGATTCTGGAAGACCCGACCAAGCTCAAGGTCGGCCAGCACGCCAAGTTCGACATGAATATCCTGGCCAACTGCGCCATCGGCGGCGATCAGAACGAAGGCATCACCGTGCGCGGCATCGCTTTCGACACCATGCTTGAGTCCTACGTGCTCAACTCCACCGCCACGCGCCACGACATGGACAGCCTCGCGCAGAAGTACCTGGATCACACCACCGTGAGTTTTCAGGACATCGCCGGCAAAGGCGCCAAGCAGCTGACTTTCGACCAGATCGCCTTGGAACAGGCCGGGCCATATGCCGCTGAAGATGCCGACATCACTTTGCGTCTGCATCAAACCCTGTTCGAAAAACTCAGCGCGATCCCGAGCCTGGCCAGCGTGCTGACCGACATCGAAATCCCGCTGGTACCGGTGCTGGCGCGCATCGAGCGTCAGGGCGCGTTCGTCGACGCCGAGCTGCTTGGCATCCAGAGCATCGAACTGGGCAACAAGATGGTGGCACTGGAACGCGAAGCGTTCGAGATCGCCGGCGAAGAATTCAACCTTGGCTCGCCCAAGCAACTGGGCGTGATTCTCTACGAGAAACTCGGTCTGCCAGTTTTGAAGAAAACCGCCAAGGGCCAGCCATCCACTGCTGAAGAAGTCTTGGCGAAACTGGCAGAAGACGATCACCGCTTGCCGAAAGTGCTGATGGAGCACCGGTCGATGAGCAAGCTGAAAAGCACTTACACCGATCGCCTGCCGGAGCAGATCAACCCGCGTACCGGGCGCATCCACACGTCGTACCATCAGGCTGTGGCATCGACCGGTCGTCTGTCCTCCAGTGATCCAAACCTGCAGAACATCCCGGTGCGTACCGCTGAGGGTCGACGTATTCGTCAGGCTTTCGTCGCACCTAAAGGGTACAAACTGCTGGCGGCGGACTATTCGCAGATCGAACTGCGGATCATGGCCCACCTGTCCAAGGACGAAGGCTTGGTGAATGCCTTCCGCAACAATCTGGACGTGCACACCGCGACGGCGGCTGAAGTATTCAAAGTCGAGCTCAAAGAAGTGACCTCCGACCAGCGTCGTGGCGCCAAGGCGATCAACTTCGGCCTGATCTACGGCATGGGCGCGCAAAAGCTCGGCAAGGACATCGGCGTCGACACCAAGACGGCCAAGGCCTACATCGATACCTACTTCGCTCGTTACCCGGGCGTGCGCGAGTACATGGATCGCACACGCGCCCAGGCGGCGGATCAGGGTTACGTCGAAACATTCTTCGGGCGTCGTCTGTACCTGCCGGAGATCAACTCCAACAAGCCTCAGGAACGCGCAGCGGCCGAGCGCACGGCGATCAACGCGCCGATGCAGGGCACCGCAGCGGATATCATCAAGAAAGCCATGGTGGCGGTGGATAACTGGCTGGCGACGTCCGGGCTGGACGCCAAAGTCATCCTGCAGGTACACGATGAATTGGTGCTGGAGGTTCGCGAGGATCTGGTCGAGCAGGTCAGCGCCGAGATTCGTCAGCACATGAGCGAAGCAGCCAAGCTGGATGTGCCGCTGCTGGTGGAAGTCGGTGTGGGCAACAACTGGGATGAGGCTCACTGAGCCATTTGAAGGCAGTTTTGCCGCGGCGTGGCGTCGCGGCAAAACCTTCGAAAAGCGCTTAGTCAGAAAAGCTCTTGGGCTTATTCCAAAGCTTTTTGAAAAAAATCTGAACTAATCTTGCAGACCACTACTCAGAGTTACTGAATGGCTGGTGAAGCCCTTCGATGCTCCTATGTTGTGTTAAGTGTTGGCAGATATCTGAACCCCGCCCTAGCGGTTCGGAACTTGAACCCCGGAACTTCTCCCTCCCCATATGAAGTCCGGGGCTTTTTTTGCCTGCGATTTACTCAGCAGGCAATTCAGCGCCTTTATCCGCCAGTTCCATCCAGCCTGCCAACACAGTGTAGGCCTCTTCCAGCCCCATGCGTTTCGGCGCGGAGAACAGCTGGATCGTCACCAGATCACCCCACCCCTTGCGAATTTCCGACTGCACTTTGAGCAGCGTGTTCTTGGCTGCGCCATACGTCAGCTTGTCCGCTTTGGTCAGCAGGATGTGCATCGGCATGCCGGCCGCAACGGCCCAGTCGAGCATCAGCAGGTCGAAGTCGGTCATTGGATGACGGATGTCCATCATCAGAATCAGACCCTTCAGACTCTCGCGACCACCCAGATACGCCTCAAGGTGACGCTGCCAGTGTTGCTTGAGCGGGATCGGCACTTTTGCATAACCGTAGCCCGGCAGGTCGACCAGACGACGATCATCGTCTAGCTTGAAGAAGTTCAACAGCTGTGTGCGACCCGGAGTTTTCGAGGTACGCGCCAGGCTGGCGTGAGTCAGGGTGTTCAGGGCGCTGGATTTGCCGGCGTTGGAACGACCGGCGAAGGCCACTTCAAAGCCTTCGTCGTCGGGACACTGATCGACTTTGGCCGCACTGAGCATGAACGTGGACTGTTGGCACAGGCCGAGGATGGGATTTTTGAGCTGCATGGGATTTCCGATGTGGGCGGCGCCGGGAATGGGCGCGGAACGCGGTGTCGCTTCCGTTTCAGTGACGCCAGTATATAATGCCGCAGATTTTGTGTGTGCTTTGTCCCAGCGAAGGATGAAGTACACGAGAGCGACAGACCTTGATTGCGCATTAGAACGCAGAACGCTCTCAACCCTGAAAAGGTCGTTTCAATGGCTGCTGGCTACCGGAGTCTTGATGCCGCTTTATAGCGCACAGGCTACACAGGATCCGGAAGCCGTGTACAACCGTGTTTGTAGTGCCTGTCATTCCGGCCAACTACCCATGGCGCCCGAAAGAGGCGATCAGGCAGCTTGGACGCCGAGGTTGGCGAAAGGTATGGAGACGCTGGTGCAACACGTGACCCAGGGTTTCAAGGCGATGCCGCCGCGTGGTTTGTGCATGGACTGCAGTGCCGAGGATTACCAGGCCATCATCCTTTGGATGAGCGCGAGTAAGCCCGGTCCATAACTTTTAACCCTTAGCCGTAGTTGGATTAGCTGATGAACAAATTGATCGTGAGTCTGCTGTTGACCGTGGGAATCTCAGGTTTCGCCCATGCTGCCGGTGATGCAGCAGCCGGCCAGGCAAAAGTTGCCGTATGCGGAGCCTGTCATGGCCCGGACGGGAATAGCATGGCACCAAATTTTCCAAAACTGGCCGGCCAGGGTGAACGCTACCTGACCAAGCAACTGCACGATATCAAGTCGGGCAAGCGCGTCGTTCTGGAAATGACCGGCCTGCTGACCAATCTGAGCGATCAGGATCTGGCAGACATGGCCGCGTACTTCGCCAGCCAGAAAGGCAGCGTCGGCGCCGCCGATCCCAAGCTCGTCGCGCGCGGTGAAGCGCTGTTCCGGGGCGGCAACCTGACCAAAGGCCTGCCAGCCTGTACCGGTTGCCATTCGCCGAACGGTACCGGCAACGCCGCCGCCGGCTTCCCGCACTTGGGTGGCCAACACGCTCAATACATCGCCAAACAGCTGACTGATTTCCGCAAGGAAGAAGGCGGCCGCACCAACGACGGCGACACCATGACCATGCAGACCATCGCCAAACGCCTGAGCGACGAAGATATCGCCGCGGTCTCCAGCTACATTCAAGGTCTGCACTAAGACCCGCGAATCGAGGGTTGTGCGCGCCTTAAAACGCCAGCAATGTTAACGCTCGATTAATCCGTCGCAGCAAGTATAAAAAGGGTGGCTTTGGCCGCCCTTTTTTGTGGCCGCTGCCGTTACACTACAGAACTCATGCCCGCCACGACCTGTCTGAACACAGGTCGCGCGAGGCGACCAAAATTGTCCAGGAGTAAAGCATGCGTAATCTGATCATCAGCGCCGCCCTCGTCGCTGCCAGCCTGTTCGGTGTGACCGCTCAGGCCGCTGAAGCCCCTGCCGCACCTTATGTTGAACTGGCTAACCCGGTGCCAGTGGCAGAGCCTGGCAAGATCGAAGTGGTCGAGCTGTTCTGGTATGGCTGCCCACACTGCTACGCTTTTGAGCCGGTGATCAACCCATGGGTCGAAAAACTGCCCAAAGATGTGAACTTCGTACGCATTCCTGCCATGTTCGGCGGCCCATGGGACTCTCACGGCCAGATGTTCCTGACGCTGGAAGCCATGGGTGTCGAGCACAAGGTTCACGCCGCGGTTTTCGAAGCCATCCAGAAACAACACAAAAAGCTGACCGACAAGAACGACATGGCTGACTTCCTCGCCACCCAAGGCGTGGACAAGGACAAGTTCCTCGCCACCTTCGACTCTTTCGCCATCAAAGGCCAGATCGTCAAAGCGCGTGAACTGGCCAAGAAGTATGAAATCACTGGCGTTCCAACCATGATCGTCAACGGCAAGTACCGCTTCGACATCGGCTCTGCCGGTGGTGCGGAACAAGCGCTGAAACTGGCTGACCAGTTGGTCGCCAAAGAGCGAGCGGCAACCAAGGCTGCTGCCAACTAAGCGCGGCAACCGCCATGCGCCGCTGGAAGACCGAACGCACCGTTGGCCTGCATGATCCGCAGGTCAACGAGCATCACCTGGCGTCTACGGGCCTGCCAGCAGACCAACGTCTGCGCTTGCTCAGTTTCAACATCCAGGTCGGTATCAGCACAGAGCGTTATCGGCATTACCTGACGCGCAGCTGGCAGCATTTGCTGCCGCACACCGGGCGCTCAGGCAATTTGCAGAAGATCGGCGACCTGCTCGGCGACTTTGATCTGGTCGCCCTGCAAGAAGCCGATGGCGGCAGCCTGCGTTCAGGCTACGTCAATCAAGTCGAACACCTGGCCCATCTGGGCGCCTTCCCCTACTGGTATCAACAACTCAATCGCAACCTCGGTCGACTGGCGCAGCACAGCAACGGCGTGCTCAGTCGTCTGCGCCCGTGGGCGATTGAAGATCACCCGCTGCCCGGCCCGAAAGGTCGCGGGGCAATTCTGCTGCGTTTCGGCGAAGGCCCGGAAGCGCTGGTGGTCGTGATGATGCACCTGGCCCTCGGCGCGCGAGTGCGCAGCCTGCAACTGGCTTACATTCGTGACCTGATCAGTGGCTATAAGCATCAGGTGTTGATGGGCGACATGAACACCCATGCCAGCGATCTGCTACAACAGTCACCGTTACGCGATCTCGGCTTGCTCGCCCCGCAGGTGGAAGCGACATTCCCCAGCTGGCGCCCCCAGCGCTGCCTTGATCATATTTTGCTCAGCCCGACCCTGACCCTCGAAAAGGTCGAAGTGCTGGCCCAACCGATTTCCGATCACCTGCCGGTCGCGGTAGAGATTCGTCTGCCGGGTTCGCTCACGGCCGATGCATTGCCCGCGTTGAGTCCTGCCCCTCGCGGAACCCCTGAATGAGCGACGACGCCCAGCGCTGGAAAGAGAAATACCTCAAAAGCATCGAACAACAGGACAAGCTCGAACGTCGTTGGGCCGCGCGGCTCGACTTGCTGCGCCGAGGCCTGGTGCGCAGCACGCTGGCGGCCGAAGGCACCGACCGAGTGGTTGATCAATGCATGAAAGAGATGCGCGAGGTGGTGCGTACCGACGACATGGACGCCGGCCTCGCCGCCCTGTTGCCACGCCTGGAAAAAGCCGTGCTCGATTCCGAGCAGCGCCGCGAGACACGCATTGATCAGGTCAGCACTGCGCTGACTTCGCTGGTGGCACAATTGCAGGCGTTGCCCCTGCCGCGGGAGGTCGCCCAGCCACTGAAGAAGTTTGCCAAGCAACTGGATGGTCGCGTCGGACAAGCGCGGGAAATGCCGCTACTGCTGAGTGAACTGAGCGGTTTGCAGGGAAAAGCGTTGAGCCAGCTGGAGACGCCAGCAGAGCCAGGACGCCCGGGGTTGTTGCAGCGGCTGTTTGGCAGTCGTGAAAGTGAGGAGGCGACGACTCCTGTTGCTCCTGCACCTGAGCAGGCCGCCCCCGTCGAGCAACCGCACGCCGCGCCTGCACCTGAACCTGAATCCGAACTGGTGCAAGCCGCTCCTGCCCCCATCGCTGCGTCGACAACGGCGATCAAGGAAGCTGCACCCGTTGTAGCCATCGAGGCGACAACCACTGCGGCTCCGCTTCAAGCCGAACCCGACGTGGTCGCTTTCGTTGCGCCCAAGATCGCCACCGAAGCGGTCGTCCCCCCGACTGAAGCAGCAGTAATCGACCCAGCAGCCTCTACAGCACAGGCTCACGCTACATCCGACGCCTTCAACCCAGACGAATTGATTCACCCAGGGGATCCTGCACCGCTGATCCTCGACAGCCTGCCCCTGCCCGAACCTATTGCTCAGGCACTGGCTGCCATCGACCCGGAGCAAGCCGAGCACGACGTTCTTTTCGCCTTGCCGGATTCCCCGGAGCCATCCTATAGCTCCGTGGCCAAACACATCGAGGACACGCTGATCGGTCTGCTCGACGACCTGACGCTGCCAGAACGCCACCGTCCGCAAGCCGAGGCCATGCGCGAACGGCTGAAACACGGCTTGAACTGGTACGAACTGATCCCGATCCTCGACGATCTCGCAACATTGATGCTGGCCATCACCGACAGCGGCCAGCACGAATTCGAAGCCTACTTGCAGCAACTCAACGAACGCCTCGAAGCGTTTCAGAGCAACCTGCAAGCCGCCAGCGAAGGCCATGCCGACAACAGCTCGGCAGCGCGGGCCATGGACACGCAGATCCGCGAGCAAGTCGACGGTTTGCAGACCAGCGTGCAGGAAGCGGCGGATCTGGATGACCTCAAGCAGGTGCTGGAAAACCATCTGGAAGGCTTGCTCGGCACCATGGATCAACACCAGAAACAGCGCGACGCCCGCGAGCAGGAAGTGGCGGCGCGGCTCAAAGGTCTGTCCGAACGCGTGGCGCACATGGAGCAGGAGGCGCAGGGCTTCCGCGAGCACCTTGAAGAACAGCGCCAGAAAGCCCTCATCGACCCGCTCACCGGCCTGCCAAACCGCGCGGCTTGGAGCGAACGGCTTGAGCATGAGATCAAGCAATGGCAGCAACACGGCAACACCCTGAGCCTGGCGATGCTCGACCTTGATCACTTCAAACGGATCAATGACAACTATGGCCACCTGGCTGGCGACAAAGTGCTGAAGATCATCGCCACCGTGCTGCGCAAACGCCTGCGGGGGTCCGACTTCATTGCCCGTTTCGGCGGCGAAGAGTTCGTCCTGCTGCTACCGGCCACCCCGCCAGCGATCGGTGCGAAACTGCTGGAAACCCTGCGTGCGGCAATCGAAGCCTGCCCGTTCCACTTCAAAGGCGAACGGGTGACGATCACGATTTCCATGGGCTTGGCGACGTTCAGATCGGGAGAACACAGTGATCTGGTGCTGAAAAGAGCCGATCAGGCGCTTTATCGCGCAAAAAATGCAGGGCGCAATCGCGTCGAACTGGGCTGAGCAAATTGTTCCATTTTGTTTAAATCCGCCCGCCGACCGTCTTCACGCAAGGCTGTACGTTACACTGTTGCATTATTGTCTTGTGTGTAATGCCTTCTGCCATGAAATTTTTTGCCCTCCTCGCGTCTCTTCTTGTTCTGGCCGGTTGCGCCAGCGGCCCGCGTTATGACACCAGCCATCCTTCAGTCAATTACGACAGCCGCATCCAGTTCGTGGTCGTGCATTACACCTCGACTTCGCTGGAGCGCTCGTTGCAGCTGTTGACTCATGGTGAAGTCAGCAGCCATTACCTGATCGGCGACGACAAGAGCGCCACCGTCTACAAGCTGATGGACGAAAACCAGCGCGCCTGGCATGCCGGTGAAAGCCAGTGGCAGGGCCGCACGTGGCTGAACTCAAGCTCGATCGGCATCGAAATCGTCAACCCCGGCTTCAAGGACACCCCAACCGGGCGCCTTTGGTACCCGTACAGCGAGGCGCAGATTCAATCGCTGATCGTCCTGCTCAAGGACATCAGCAAGCGCAACGGTATCAGCCCACGGCACATCATTGGTCACAGCGACATCGCTCCCTTGCGCAAGCTTGATCCGGGCCCGCTGTTCCCGTGGAAGCGTCTCGCCGCCGAAGGCTTGGGCATTTGGCCCAACGAGCAAGCCGTGGCACGCCAGCAAGCGCTGTTCAACAACGGCGAACTGCCGACTATCAGTTGGTTCCAGGGGCAATTGTCGCGTCTTGGTTACGACACGCCGCAGACCGGCGAACTGGACGTCGCAACGCGCCACGTCCTCGCGGCGTTCCAGATGCACTTCCGCCCTTCGCGCTTCGACGGCACGCCGGACGCGCAAACGGCCGCGCTGCTGCTGGTACTCAATCAGACAAAATAATGACGCCCGCCCGACGGTCAGGGCGTAATTGCAATCAGCAGCTATAACTCATTGGTAATTCTTCGGATATTCCATGATGGTTGCTACCCGAGAGACGCTGCGTAGCTGGTTTTATCGCCCCTGGTTTTTGGCGATGATCGCGGCTGTCCTCAGTACCAGCCTGTTGATCGCCGGCGGGATATTCGTGGCGATGCGTCAGGTCGAGCAGAGTGAAAGCCAGGAAATGAACGCCCAGGGCGAGCGTTTCCTCGCCCGTCTCGAGCAACTGTTCGGCCAATTGCGCGAAAGTCTTGATGACCTCGAGGCCCAGCCTTTGCGCAGTTGCGATGACGAAATGATCGCCACGCTGCAGCAGGTCACCTTCAACTATCGCTTTGTCTATGAAGCGGCCTACATGGACGCCTCGCGGATCTGTTCCAACCGCCCTCGCCAGGAAGGCTTGTCAGTGGTCCGCGCACCGGACATCAGAGGCCCGACCTACAGCTATTGGCTGAACACCACCACCGAACCCGATGAAAACCGCGCCGCGCTGATGCTCGGCCGTGGCAATTTTCGCGTGGCCACCTCGCGCGGGCATTTGACCGACATGGTCGACCTGTCACCCGGCAGCAGCCTGCTGGTGGTGCTGGATCATGGCACCCGCGCGATTCCGGTGCTGGGCAAGGCGCAGGCATGGCCACCGACCGAACACTGGCCGCCGAAAAGCCAGGACGCCTTGCAGGTCACCCAGACGCGCCTGATCTATCGCATGCCCACCGCCACCCCGGAATACCAACTGGTGCTGATCACGCCGCGCACCGGCATGCACATTCCCGCTATCTGGTGGTGGATGATTCCGGCCTGTCTGTTGCTTGGCGCGTTCGTCGGCTTCTTCGTGTTTTTACTGGTGCGCCAGCGTCAGTCACTGGACGCCGAGCTGCACGGCGCCATCCGCCGTGGCGAATTGCAGGTGCTCTATCAACCGATCTTCGACCTCGACACTCGCAACTGCGTAGGTGCCGAGGCCCTGCTGCGCTGGCGCCGTCCGGACGGCACGCTGACCAGCCCCGACCTGTTCATTCCACTGGCAGAAAACACCGGGCAGATCCGGCAGATGACCGACTTCGTTCTCCAACGCTTGCTGGAGCAATTGGGGCCGGTGCTGCGTGCCAACCCGCAGTTGTATATCTCGGTCAACCTCGCTGCCTGTGACGTGATGGTGCCGCGTATCGGCCAGGTCATGGCGCGCCTGCTGACCCTGCACAGAGTCGCGGCCAAGCAGATTGCGTTCGAGGTCACCGAACGTGGCCTGATTGATGTGGTGGTGGCGAGGGAAAACCTGCAAGCATTGCGTGATGTCGGCCATCAGGTGTTGATCGACGATTTCGGCACGGGATATTGCAGTCTGGCCTATCTGCAAACACTGCCGGTGGACTGCCTGAAAATCGATAAGGCGTTCATCGACGCACTCGGCCATGACGCTGCCAGCAGCGGCGTCGCGCCACACATCATTCATATGGCACAGGCGCTGGATTTGAAGGTGATCGCCGAAGGGATCGAACTCGAATCACAAGCCCAATTGCTCAGCGGCGAAGGCGTGAAGTTCGGTCAGGGCTGGCTGTTTGCGCACGCCCTGAGCGCGGTACAGTTCATTGAACTGATCACCCGTGGGCGACGGCTAGCCGGTCGCCGAATGGATGACGAAGCTTAAACTGCCAACGCCATGTAGAACTGAGTCCCCTGCCCCGGCCGCGAATAAACGCCCATCCGTCCGCCATGCAGTTGGACAATTTCCTTGCACAGCGCCAGCCCAAGCCCGGCGCCACCCTTCTTGCGTCCAACCTGGACGAACGGCTCGAAAATTCGCCCTTGCTGGCCGTAGGCAATGCCTTCGCCGTTGTCTTCGACGCTGATGATCACCCGCTCGCCGTGGCGACGCGCCTGCAAGCGGATCTGACCGTCGCGGGCGGTGTGGCGCAGGGCGTTATCGATCAGGTTGTCGAGCACTCGATCCAGTTGGGCTTGATCCGCCTGCAAGCGCGGCAGCGGGCCCTGAACCTCTACCATCAACGCGATGCCTTTTTCCGCGGCCGTGTCGGCAAAGCGCAGTTGCGCCTGCTCCAGCAAATCTTCGATGGTGCACGGTGCCAGTGTCAGTTTCTGCAAGCCATTCTGGTAGCGTGAGAAGTTGAGCAAGTCGTTGATCAACTGCATCAAGCGCTGCATCTCTTCGTTGACGGTGTCGAGCAGGTCCGCCTCACGAGAATCCGCCGCAAACTTCGCCCGCTCACGGAACAGGCCGAACGCCATGTGCATACCAGTGACTGGCGTGCGTAGCTCATGGGAGGCACGTAATACGAATTCGCTGCGCACCCGCTCGAAGGCACGCTGCTCAGTGACATCGTGCAGCACCATCACCGCACCCAGAATATGACCCTGGGTATGGCTCACCGGGGTCAGGCTATAGGTCAGCAGGCGAGATTCGCCGTCGACCTCAATGCTCAAATCTTCCGGTGCTCGTTCGAGAGTGCCGCCGCGCAACACCAGTTGCAATTGTGCATCCAGCTCAGGCCGCCCAAGTGCGCTGCCCAGGCCCTGCCCGAGACGGTCATCGTCCCAGCCCAACTGGCGCTGGGCGACCGGGTTGAGATGCTCCAAGTGGCCCTCGCGGTCGATCATCAGCAAACCGTCATCGATGCTGTCGAGCACGGCCTGTAAGCGTTGTTGACCGGCCATCAATTCGTCGACGTTAGTCGCCTGATGCTCACGCAAGGCTTCGGCCATCAGCCCGAACCGCTTGGTCAGCAGATTCATTTCCATTGCTGAGGAAATCGGCAGGGTCACCTCAAAGTTACCTTGGCCGATATTGTCCGCCGCCCGCGCCAGCGCCTCGATCGGTGCGCCGAAACGCCGGGCAATACCTTGGGCCGTGACGAAACCGATGATCAACACCGCCAGGCCCACCAGCCCAAGCAGGCCGGCAACCAACAGCGCCCGCTCGCGGGCATCTCGCTGGACTGCGTTGATATTGTCGAGCGCATGCTTGTGCTCGGCGATCAGTCCGTTGCGCAAGGTATTGAAGCGCTCGCGGAAGTCCGCATTGCTCATCATCGTCTTGGCAGGATCACGGGACAGGTCAAACGCCTGCAGGAAATTCAGATAATCTTTTTTGGCCTGACTGAAACCATATAGCTGACCATCGCCCTCCTGCTCCCGGGCGATGCCTTCGTCGAGCAACTGGAAATAATGCTGCCTGGACGCTTCGAACGCCACGGGATCAGGCTTTTCCGCCAGCATGATGATCAGTTGGTCACCCAGCGTCTGCCGCAGCTTGAGGCCCAGATCAAGGGTGGCGAAGTTACTGCGCACTCGCTCTTCCTGAGTTCCAGCCATCTGCATCACGCTGACCAGCCCGAGCAACAGCCCGAGCAAAGCCACGGTGATCAGTGCGGAAATACTCAGGAACAAGCGGGTCCGCAACTTCATCGCCAGTTTCATCGTCGGGCGCTCACAGGTTGTACTGCTTGCGCTTGCGATACAGGGTCGAGGCGTCAATGCCCAGGGTTTTCGCCGCTTGATCCAGCGTGCCCGCGGTGGCCAGAACGGCGCCGATATGCGCTTTTTCCAACTCGTCCAGGCTCAGCGCCGCGCCAACCCTCGGCGCATTGCTGGCTGGTTGTTCGGCCATGCCCAAATGGCTGATTTCCACGCGCTCCTGCGGGCAGATGATGCTTGCGCGCTCAACCACGTTGCGCAATTCGCGGATGTTGCCCGGCCAGCGATAACCGAGCAACGCCTCACGGGCTTCGTCACTGAACCCCCGCGCCGGGCGTGCGTACTCTTTAACGAAACGGGCAAGAAAGCGGTCGGCCAAGGTCAAAATGTCTTCACTGCGCTCGCGCAACGGCGGCAAGTGCAAAGTGATGACGTTGAGACGATAGAGCAGGTCTTCACGGAAACGCCCGTCGCGCACCATGTCCTCAAGATTGAGGTTGGTCGCCGCCAGAATGCGCACGTCGGCGCGACGAGTGACCGGGTCGCCTACCCGCTCGTATTCCTTGTCCTGAATGAAGCGCAGCAACTTGGGTTGCAACGTCAGGGGAAAATCGCCGATTTCGTCGAGAAACAGCGTACCGCCGTCGGCCTGATTGACCCGACCCAAAGTACTTTCGCTGGCGCCGGTAAATGCACCGCGACTGTGACCGAACAATTCGCTTTCCATCAGTTCGGCGGTCAGCGACGGGCAGTTAATCGTCACGCAGGACTTCTTCTCGCGTTTGCTCCAGCCGTGAATCGCCCGGGCCAGTTCACCCTTACCGGTGCCGGATTCACCCAGAATAAGAATGTTGGCGTCGGTGCTCGCCACCTGCCGCGCGGTCTCGAGTACGACTTTCATTGCCGGACTGTGAGAATCGAGGCCGTCCTTCGGCTTGCGGATCTCGCCTTCGAGGGCTTCAAGACGCGCCGAGAGTTGGCGCACTTCCAGTTGCTTGGCAGTCGCCAGGCGTAACTGATCCGGGCTGCACGGCTTGACCAGATAGTCGGCGGCGCCGGCCTGAATGGCATCCACGGCGGTATCGACAGCCGAATGCGCGGTGACGATCACCACGCGCATCCACGGCGCCTGAATGCGCATTTGCGCCAGCACATCAAGACCGTTGTCTTCACCCAAGCGCAAATCAAGGAAGCACAGATCAAAGACCTGGCGTTGCAGCAGTGCGTCCGCCTGGGCCGCGCTGTTGGCAGTGGCGACCGTATAGCCTTCATCTTCGAGGCAATAACGGAAGGTTCGCAGGATGGCGGATTCGTCGTCCACCAGCAGAATGCGGCCTTGATGCTCAGTGGCAGATTCCATTTTTCCTACGCTCCATAGTGATTGGTCTTGGGTTAGTCCCGGAAAAATCGGGCAAGTTGCATGGTTGATTCTGAACGATGCCTGCCATAGGAGGGTAGCTCTCTCCTGCCTTAACGGCTAATACACTGATTTTGTTGATTTTTTAAACAATCACCGATTTGCAGGGGATTCCCTGCGTACTTTTCTGACATCCGCGCCCTGCTCTCAATTCCATAAGAATGAAATCTCCTACGAAATAATCGTGCATTGCGCACGATCTCAGGAGCCCCATCGTGCAGGATGCGTCTTGATTCATTTTTATAGTGCTCATAACCAATTGATTTTATTGGATATTTTTCAAATAAAAATTGGCATGCAGCCTGCAATATCTCTTTTAGCCCGGGCAGATCAGAACTGCCCTAACCGAATAAGAGTGAGGAACCCAGGATGACTCGCCAACGTGCCGCCCAAGTGCGTATCTCGCCACTGCATATCCAGCAAGGCCTGTTTGGCGTTCTTGCGTTGTTGATCACCCTGATCGCGTGCCAGCAATACCTGAGCTGGGAAAACAGCCAGAAGGCTGAGCCGCTGATCTCGATGCAACACCACACGCAGATGCACTTCAGTGCCGTCAGCAATAGCCAGGCAGAGAGCGCCTCGATGCGCATGATGGATGTTGATCAGGCGCAGCCACTGGATCAGATGCCACGTGAAGAGCGCTGGGTTTTCTAACTGTTAAACAGATTCGGGCGCGATGCGCCGGAACACGCCACACCCCTAAATAGAGAAGTAAGGAGAATCACCATGTTGAGCTGGGCAATTACATTCTTGATCATTGCCATCATCGCTGCAGTACTGGGCTTCGGTGGTATCGCGGGCACCGCCACGGGTATCGCCAAGATTCTCTTTGTCGTGTTCCTGGTGATGTTCATCGCTTCCTTCTTCTTTGGCCGTCGCGGCCGAGGTTAACGATGATTGCGTTAAAGACATTGGCAGCCGCCCTGCTTCTGGGCGGTAGTGCCATGGCGATGGCGGCCAACGACGGCCAGACGCGAGTCAACGAACTGTTGAGTTCTGACCCGCAATACAGGGAAACCTGGGAAGGCGTGGTGAAGAAGGAAGAACGCCTGCCGGAATGGGTGATGAACCTGTCCGGCACTTCCGAACAGCAGATGAACGCGGTGGAAGAAGATGGCGACAAGTATCTGGTTGGCCCGCTCTGCGAAAATGCAGACAAGTGCCTCAACCATCGCTTGATCGTCGCGTTCAGCTTCGACAAGGACGATGCCTACGGCATGCTGGTTGATGTGCCCGAAGGCCTGCCGTCCGACAAGTCGCCAACGCGACATGCCACGTACAGGTTCTTCGGCAAGCCCGATCAGGGCATGCAGGATCTGCTGATGGAAACCCTGAAGAAAGATCCGAAGTGGTACTGAGTTTGAACATGAAGGCAGCGGCCTCGCTGCCTTCCATTGCGCCCACCCGAGGAAGGTCGGCGCATGACCAGGGGGCCGGGACGTTCTGACTGTTACAGGGTCGGAGTGACCTACGGGTACAGGGAGTGCCTGCGCGAGGGCCGGGTCAGGGTAAAAGCTGCGTCGCAGGTTCGCCGACCCACAGTGGCTCGACGGACTTGCGCTGAGCTTTCAATCAGGCAGAACATTGATCTAGAGCGTCCTGCTCATCCTTTAATCGCTCACACTGCGCGCGAAAACATTTCGCGGTGTTTCCTGGCGACCGTATATCGCGAAAACATGTTTCCAACCAGTAGGACTTCTAGTCTCGAAATGTAGGCTTTTTCCGAAAATTTCCGTCGAAATTACTCGTTCAAAAAACAACCAATCTGCGCTGTGATGGCCGGTTCACGGCACTTATGCCGGCTGAAATGTCGCAATCGAACCGGTTGGGACGCCAGTTTCGTTAAAAAAAGCTCATGCCGATTCGGCATAGGGTAGGCGTTTACGGCATTAGACGGCGCAACCTCGCATCGGAATAGTTGCGCCTTTTTTCGCCTGCCGAGGAGCCGTAAACACGCGCTTCCGGGCACCTTATACGGAGGCAGATGCACAGACTTTTCCGCTAAAAAGCGTTCCAGTTCCTGCATCTGCCTGAGTCAAACGCAAGTAAGGGTAAAGATAATGAAGAAGGCAAAACTCAGCCTCGCCTGGCAGATCCTCATCGGTCTGGTTCTAGGGATTGCAATTGGTGCGTTGCTCAACCATTTCAGTGCCGAGAAGGCCTGGTGGATCAGCAACGTCCTGCAACCGGCAGGCGATATCTTTATCCGTCTGATCAAGATGATCGTGATCCCGATCGTCATCTCTTCCCTGATCGTCGGCATCGCTGGCGTGGGCGACGCCAAGAAGCTCGGGCGTATCGGCCTGAAGACAATCATCTATTTCGAAATCGTCACCACCATCGCCATTATTGTTGGCCTGGTTCTGGCGAACGTGTTCCATCCGGGTGCCGGCATCGACATGAGCACGCTGGGCACAGTGGATATCTCCAAGTACCAGGCCACTGCCGCCGAAGTACAGCATGAACACGCATTCATCGAGACCATCCTCAACCTGATCCCGTCGAACATCTTCGCGGCCATGGCTCGCGGCGAAATGCTGCCGATCATCTTCTTCTCCGTGCTGTTCGGTCTCGGTCTGTCGAGCCTGCAGTCGGATCTGCGCGAGCCGCTGGTGAAGATGTTCCAGGGCGTATCGGAAAGCATGTTCAAAGTCACCCACATGATCATGAACTACGCCCCGATCGGCGTATTCGCACTGATCGCGGTGACTGTCGCTAACTTCGGCTTCGCGTCCCTGCTGCCGTTGGCCAAACTGGTGATCCTGGTTTACGTCGCCATCGCTTTCTTCGCCTTTGTGGTACTGGGCCTGATCGCCAAGCTGTTCGGCTTCTCGGTGATCAAGCTGATGCGCATCTTCAAGGATGAACTGGTGCTGGCTTACTCCACCGCTTCCTCGGAAACCGTGCTGCCGCGCGTGATCGAGAAGATGGAAGCCTACGGTGCGCCGAAAGCCATCTGCAGCTTTGTGGTGCCGACCGGTTACTCGTTCAACCTCGACGGTTCGACCCTGTACCAGTCCATCGCCGCCATCTTCATTGCCCAGCTTTACGGCATCGACCTGTCGATCAGCCAGCAGCTGCTGCTGGTGCTGACCCTGATGGTCACCTCCAAAGGCATCGCCGGCGTACCGGGCGTGTCCTTCGTGGTGCTGCTGGCCACTCTGGGCAGCGTCGGAATTCCGCTGGAAGGTCTGGCGTTCATCGCCGGTGTCGACCGCATCATGGACATGGCGCGTACTGCACTGAACGTGATCGGGAATGCCTTGGCCGTGCTGGTTATCGCGCGCTGGGAAGGCATGTACGACGACGCCAAGGGCGAGCGCTACTGGAACTCCCTGCCGCACTGGCGCAGCAAGGAAAAACTGCCGGCTGGCGAGATTTCCAAGAACTGACACACCCCTGTAGGAGCTGCCGGAGGCTGCGATCGGTTGATCTTGCTGTTAAAAACAAAATCAAAAGATCGCAGCCTTCGGCAGCTCCTACAGTAGATTGGAGCCAGCCCTGCTATAGGGGCGCCAGCAGTCGTAGACAAACCCCGGAGAAATCCGGGGTTTGTCGTTTCTGGCGACCCCGCTATCATTCGCCGCATCTTCCGGGGGATTTGACTGATGCTTAATGGCCTGTGGCTTGGCTTCTTTGTCGTGGCAGCAATATCTGCGCTGGTGCAGTGGCTGGTCGGCGGTAACGCCGCAATCTTCGCGGCGATGGTGGAAAGCATTTTTGCCATGGCCAAGCTCTCGGTCGAGGTCATGGTGCTGCTGTTCGGCACTCTCACCCTGTGGCTGGGTTTTCTGCGCATCGCCGAAAAGGCCGGGATCGTCGACTGGCTGGCCAAGGCGTTGGGCCCGCTGTTTCTGCGCCTGATGCCGGAAGTCCCACCCGGTCACCCTGCCCTTGGCCTGATCACCCTGAACTTCGCCGCCAACGGACTTGGTCTGGACAACGCCGCCACGCCGATCGGCCTGAAAGCCATGAAGGCGTTGCAGGAACTCAACCCCAGCGCCACCATCGCCAGCAACGCGCAAATCCTGTTTCTGGTACTCAACGCCTCCTCCCTGACCCTGCTGCCGGTAACGATCTTCATGTACCGCGCCCAGCAAGGCGCGCCGGATCCGACCCTGGTGTTTCTGCCGATCCTGCTGGCAACCAGTTGCTCGACCATCGTCGGCTTCCTCTCGGTGGCATTCATGCAGCGTCTGCGGGTCTGGGACCCGGTGGTGCTGGCCTATCTGATTCCCGGCGCGCTGATCCTCGGTGGCTTCATGGCGCTGCTGGCGACGATGTCGGCCACCGCGTTGGCGGGTCTTTCGTCGATCCTCGGCAATCTCACGTTGTTCGGGCTGATCATGCTGTTTCTGGTGATCGGCGCCTTGCGCAAGGTGAAGGTTTACGAAGCATTCGTCGAGGGTGCGAAAGAGGGTTTCGACGTTGCCAAGAACCTGCTGCCGTATCTGGTCGCAATGCTCTGTGCCATCGGCGTGCTACGCGCCTCCGGGGCACTGGATTTTGGTCTGGACGGGATTCGCCATCTGGTCGAATGGGCCGGTTGGGACACGCGGTTTGTCGACGCGCTGCCGACGGCGATGGTCAAACCATTCTCCGGCAGCGCTGCGCGGGCAATGCTGATTGAAACGATGAAAACCTCCGGCGTGGACAGCTTCCCGGCGCTGGTGGCGGCGACGATTCAGGGCAGTACCGAGACCACGTTCTATGTGTTGGCGGTGTATTTCGGCGCGGTGGGGATTCAGCGCGCGCGGCATGCCGTGGGTTGTGCGTTGTTGGCGGAGTTGGCGGGCGTGATTGGCGCGATTGGCGTGTGCTACTGGTTCTTTGGCTGATAGAGAAACCTGTGGGAGCTGGCTTGCCAGCGATGAGGGCAGCACATCCAGAATCTCTGGTGACTGACACACCGCCATCGCGGGCAAGCCCCACAGGGATTGTGTCGGGCCTAGGGTTTGGGGGGAGCGAGCCTCTGACCCTGGTCTACCGCCCACGCCACAACCTTCGCGGTCAGGCGATCACTGGCCTGGCCAAACCCGGCCACCACCGCCGGCACCTGCACATCGTTCAACGGCTGACGCTCTTCAAAGCGGCGACTGGCGAGAATCCGCTGGTCATAGCCACGCACCAGCAGCGCATCGACTTGCACCACGACGCTGGCCTGATTGCCCTGATATTCAGTCTGAAACGCCTGCAAATTCCCGCCCAGCTCCAGATCCGCCGCAAAGTTACTGTCATCGGTGCTAAGCAGCGTCACGCGACCATCACGCTGAAACCCATCGAGCAGCCGATTACGCAGCAGCACCGGCGCCGGATCGCTCCAGCGTGAGGCCTTGTAGCTGCTGATTACGTCGCCCTGCGGAATCACCGCGATGCTCGGCCGGTTCAACGCTTCGCTGGCCTGCAACTTGTTCAGGCGCAGCGACCACTGCTGCGGCGCCGCCGAACTGGCCGAGGCGGGTACTTGTGCACTCGGCAAGCGATAAACGTCCGATGGCTCCGACTTGGGCAAGATCGAGCAGGCGCTAATCAGGGAAAAGCCGGCAGCGAGGAGGGCGAGGCGAGTCAGCTTCATGGCGTGAACTCCTTGTTCTTGTCACTGCCCAGCAGGTAACCGCTGGGGTTGGCCTCCAGGCGTTGGGAAATGGCACGCAGCGACGTCAGGGTTTCACGCAGTTCGCGGATCGCCGGGGCGAGGCCATTGAGGCCCTGCATGCCGTTGTCGAGGGAGTTCTGGTTCTTGCTCAGCAGGCCGTTGATGGTCGCGCTGCTCTGTTCCAGCGACTTCATCGCCTGCTCGGCGCTGCCCAGTGCCTGTTTGCCCTGATCGTTGAGCAAACCGTTGGCATTGCGCATCAGCAGTGAAGTCTGTTCGAGCATGTTGCCGGCCTGTTTACCGACGGCCGCCAGTTGCTGCATGGCCTGTTTGATGTCGCCGCGCTGATCGTTGATGGTGCCGGTGGTCTGTTCCAGATGGGCGAGGGTGTTGCTGACACGTTCGACGTTCTCGGCAGAGAACATGTGGTTGGCGTTATTCAGCAGGGCACTGATGCCGGTCATCAAGTCGCTGCTGTCATTGAGCAGGCGCGAAATCGGCGAAGGCGAGGCGACGATGGTCGGCAGATTACCGTCATGTCCACGCAGTTTCGGGCTCTCGGGCGTACCACCGCTGAGCTGGATGATCGACGTCCCCGTGATCCCGGCCAGCGCCAGTTTGGCCTGGGTGTCTTCCTTGACCGGGGTGTCACCGGCCAGTCGAATCCGTGCCAGCACCCGCCGTGGATCTTGCGGATCAAGGCGCAGGTTGATCACATCGCCGACCTTGATCCCGCTGTATTGCACCGGGCTGCCCTTGGACAAACCACTGACCGCCTCGCTGAAGACAATCTCGTAATCCTTGAACTCGGTATCGACGCTGGACTTGGCCAGGAACAGACCGAAGAGCAGGGCGCCGGCCACCACGATGACGGTGAACAGGCCAATCAACACATGATGGGCTCGGGTTTCCATGTCAGACCTCGTTAAGCAATTTGGCGGCGTCCAGCGCCGAGCGGCCGCGCGGGCCGTGGAAGTATTCGTGAATCCACGCGTCATCCGTTTCCGAAACGACGTCGATGGGACCAGCGACCAGCACTTTCTTCTGCGCCAGCACCGCCACGCGGTCGGTGATGGTGTAGAGCGTGTCGAGGTCGTGGGTCACTAGAAACACGCTCAGGCCCAACGCGTCGCGCAGGGTCAGGATCAATTGATCAAACTGCGCCGCGCCGATCGGATCGAGACCAGCGGTGGGTTCGTCGAGAAACAGGATGTCTGGATCCAGCGCCAAGGCCCGCGCCAAGGCCGCGCGCTTAATCATGCCGCCAGACAGAGACGACGGGTATTTGTCCGCCGCCGACAGCGGCAACCCGGCCAGCGCCAGTTTGACCGCGGCCAGATGCTCGGCATCGTGGCGGCTCAGGCCGGCGTGTTCGATCAGCGGCAGGGCGACGTTCTCGGTCACTGTCAGCGAGGAAAACAACGCGCCTTTCTGGAACAGCACGCCAAAGCGCCGCTCGACCAGTGAGCGCTCGTGCTCGGAAAGGCTTGGCAGGTTCTGGCCGAATACTTTGACGTTGCCTTCGCTGGGCCGGCGCAGGCCGACGATGCTGCGCAACAGCACCGACTTGCCGCTGCCGGAACCGCCGACCACGGCGAGGATTTCGCCTTTGTACAAATCCAGATCGAGGTTTTCGTGCACGCTCTGGCTGCCAAAACGATTGCACAGGCCACGAACTTCGATCACCGCTTCGGCGGGCGCGCGGGGTAGACGACTCACCAGCCCATCTCCATGAAGAACAGCGCGGCCACCGCGTCGAGCACGATCACCACGAAAATCGACTGCACCACGCTGGAGGTGGTGTGGGCGCCGACCGATTCGGCGCTGCCGCTGACCTTGAAGCCTTCCAGGCAACCGATCGCGGCGATCAGGAAAGCGAAGATCGGCGCTTTGACCAGCCCGACCAGGAAATGCTGAATGCCGATGTCCGATTGCAGCAGCGACAGGAACATCGCCGGCGAAATATCCAGCGACACCGCGCAGACCACGCCGCCACCGACGATGCCCGAGAGCATCGCCAGAAATGTCAGCATCGGCAACGCCACCAGCATCGCCAGCACCCGTGGCACCACCAGCAACTCCATGGGGTCGAGGCCCAGGGTGCGGATCGCGTCGATTTCTTCGTTGGCCTTCATCGAACCGATCTGCGCGGTGAACGCACTGGCGGTGCGGCCAGCCATCAGGATCGCCGTCAGCAACACGCCGAACTCACGCAGGAACGAGAAGCCCACCAGATCGACGGTAAAAATCGTCGCGCCGAAACTGGCCAGCACCGTCGCGCCGAGAAACGCCACCACCGCGCCGACCAGAAAGGTCAGCAACGCCACGATGGGTGCGGCGTCGAGGCCGGTCTGTTCGATGTGCGCGATCATCGGCGTGATCCGCCAGCGCTTGGGCCGGAACAGGTTGCGGGCGATGGTTTCGAGAATCAACCCGACGAAGCCGAGCAGTTGCAGGGTGTCTTGCCAGATCGTGTCGACGGCGCGGCCGATGCGCGTCAGCAACTGCACGCTGACGCTGACTTCCGGTTCCTTGATCGGCACGCAGAAATCGGTCAGCGACTGATACACGGTTTGCAGCAGCGCGCGATCAGCAGAGGAAATCGTGCAATCGGGATGTTCGGCGGATTTGCCGAGGCGTTCGGAACCAAGCAGTTCCACCAGCAACGAGGCGCCAGCGGTATCGAGGGCACCGAGGCCGTTCAGATCAATCGGAGTGCTGGCGTCGTATTGGCCGTGGAGCTTTTCGCTCAGTTGCTTGAGGTCGGCGTAATGGGCGAGCGTCCAGTCCCCGGTAACCCGCAGGCGGGCAGGGGTGATCGACGTGTCCAGTTGGGCACTGCCTGTCATTGAACGGCTGGTCATAAGCTCCGTGCTTTTCGGCTGTTTACGCTGGCATACGTAATAGCACGAACCTGACTACTTTTCTTTGACCGCTGTGCTGTCCTTCACTTCAAAACGCAGTACGCCGATCAACTGGCCATCCTCGGTCAGCACCCGAACCTGCCACTTGCCCGCCGGATTGCCTGGGAAATTCTGCTTGTGCGTCCACGCCCGGTAGCCTTCCTTGCGCCCGCCATGGATATCGAGGGCGATGCGATCGACCTCTTTGCCGTTGAACTGCCAGACGTGATAAATCCGCTCATCGAGGCCGCGCGGCGCGTTGATCGCGGTGTAGGCGTAGAGCCCGCCGTTGCGGATCTGCTCGGCACTGACTTCGTCGAGGCTGGCGCCGGGGGTGCGATCCTGCAATTGCGTGCTGATTGCCACGTCGGTCATCCACAGCGTCGCCGGCGGCACCCAAGAACGCAGCACCCAGCCGACGCCGCCAATCCCCACCGTAATGCAGAGAATCGCCAACGCGTTGCGCAGCGTGCGGATGGGGAAGATCGAGGCCAGGCTCGGGAACGACAACACGACTGCGATGCCCAGCGCCCATTTGAAGCTCTGCGAAGTGGTCAGGTGCATGATCACCGGCAACGCGGTGAGCAGGGCGGCGAACAGGGTCAGGGTGTGCAGCGCGAGAAACGCCCAGCGTCGCGGCGCCAGCCATTTGTAGTAGAGCGGATCGATCACCGAAATCAGTGCGGCGATGCTCAACAGCCCGGTGAAGAATAATTGGCCGCTGTTCCACGTCGTGGTGATGAAGAAGAACGGCAGGACAAAAAACAGGCTTTCCTGATGGATCATCTGCGTTGCGTAACGCAGCAGCGGCTGGGGAATTTCCCGTTTGAAAATCCGCGTGAACAGCTTGGTCAGGCTGTTTTCCAGCATCAGCCAGATCCAGCTCAGCAGCATGATCGTGGTGATCCAGCTCGCCAGGCCCTGTTGCCGGTCGACCAGGATGAAACTGCCGACCCCGGAGATGAAACCACCAAGCGCAATGACCCCGGGATAGCGCTTCATCAGTTCGAGAACGCGCTGGATTATCTGGGGTATTTTTGGCATTTGGCGATTCACAACAGTCGAAGGGAAAAACGTCGACAGAGTACCGCCGGCGGGGCTGATGGTCACTTAAAACCAACACATCCCCCTGTTGGAGTGAGCCTGCTCGCGATAGCGGTCCTTCAGTCACTATTTCTGCGGCTGATACACCGCTATCGCGAGCAGGCTCACGCCTACAGGGTCAGCGTTCGGCGGGTTTTCGGCGGCGACGCAGGCGCCAGCCAATCAGGATCAGCAGCAACACACCCACCGCACCCGCACTCAGCCACAACACCTGATCATCACTGATCAATGGCTTCTCGATCCGCAGATACCCCGGTTGCAGCAACAACTCACGCATGGCCTTGTTCGCCGCTTCCAGCGTCACACCATGCAGCTCCCGCGCAGGGTTGGCGAAGCGGCCGTCCTCATAGTCACCCAACGCGCTCCAGTAGTAATCGGCCAGCGCGCTGTTGCCTTGCACCGCCCAGGCCTGATGGGCGATGGCGGCTTGTTTGATGCGGGCAAAGGTGTCCGGATCGAGGCCGTTTTTCAGCAGATCAGCCTTGAGGGTTTCCAGCACCTGGATGGCTTCGTCAACGTCATCGCGATCCAGATCAGCATTCAGGCTCATGAAGCCGACACCACCAAACACTTCGCGCTCGGCCCACGGCCCATAAGACAAACCGTGGTTCAGGCGTATCTGTCGATACAGCGCCCAGTCGAGGTAGTCCTTGAGGATGTCGAAGGTCTGGTCGTACTGATCGTCCAGCACCGGCTCCGGCACCAGCCAGTGCAGCTTGGCGCTGTCGCCGATAAAACCACGGGTGAGGGTGCGTTCGTGGGCAGCGCTGGAGCGGATGTCCGGCAGTGGGCGATGTTCGCTCGGTTCGACCGCGTCAAGCGCGCCCCAAGCGCGTTCCAGATAGGCCGGCAGCAATTTGTCGAGTTCGCCGACGACGATCAGGCTCATGTTGTTCGGCGCGTACCAGGCCTTGCGCACCTTATCCAGTTGCTCTTGGGTCAGGTGCTCGACCTCCGCGCGTTGCGGACATTTCAGGCCCAGTTCGACCGCCAGTTGGTTGCTCGCGGTATGGCCAAGATCCTGACGGTCGAGAAAGCGTTGCAGCTTGGTGTAGTGACCGCCGTCCTCACGCTCGACCACACGTTTGGCGGCGTTGATTGCGTTGTCGTCGATGCGGGTCTGGGTCAGCAGATCGAGCAGCAGGTCGAGCACCTTGCGCTGGTTCTTGGCCGGGGCTTCGATGACGAACGTGGTGTCGGCGTTGCTGGTGAAGGCGTTCCACTCGCCACCGAGCGCCTGCATGCGTTCTTCGAGGCCGCCTTCTCCCGTGGCGTCGATGCCGCTGAACAGCAGATGCTCAAGCAGATGCGGCAGCTCTTTGTCGTCACAGTCAAAGTCGTCGAGGCCGACGCCCACCACCAGCCGGATCGCCACATGCCCGCGTTCGGTGCCGGGCTTGAGGAGCAACTGCAAACCGTTGGGCAACGCATAGCCTTCGACCTGAAAACGATCCAGGGCAAAAGAGGGGAGTGAACCGAGCAACAGACAGGCGAACAACAGGCAACGCATAACAGGCTTCCATACGGCTGATTTGGAGATCCGTGTCGTCAGTCAGGACCCCATCACTGGCAAGCCAGCTCCCACAGGTTTTGTGAACGCCTTAAACCCTGTGGGAGCTGGCTTGCCAGCGATGGGGCCTTTGAGGCCGAACTCTGAGTTACTGACTGACCCCAGCCCCAGACGTTCAAGGCGAATGCGTAATGTCGCTCATATCATCCGCCGCCAGCGCCCCGGTATCCGCCGTTTCCAACACCACATACGCGCTGCCGCAAAACAGCGAATTGAGCCGTCTCATGTCTGCAATCAACTCCAGATGCAGCGAACTGGTTTCAATACTCTGCACGATCTTGCGTTGCAAACGGCTGACATGCGCATGGGCCAAACGCCGTTCCTGTGCACGAAAGCGCCGTTTCTCGCGCAACAACTGCCTAGCGCTTTCGCGGTCGCCGCTGAGAAATACCGACAGGCCCAACCGCAGGTTGGCGATGAGTTGCTGATGCAGGACGGCCAAATCCTCCAGCCCCTCTTCGGAAAACGAACGACGCTGCGAAGTCTTCTGCTGCTGAATCTTGCGCAGCATGCGTTCGATCAGATCACTGGCCAGTTTCAGGTTGATCACCAGTTCGATGATCTCCGCCCAGCGCCGGCTATCGTGCTCGCCGAGGTCCTCGCGGGGCATCTGTGCCAGATACAGCTTGATCGCGCTGCACAGCGACTCGATGTCATCGGTCAGCCGACGGATTTCCTGGGTGACGGCGGTTTGCTTGCCACGCAGCACGTCGAGAGTGGCGTCGAGCATGTTGTCGAGCAGATCGCCCACGCGCAGGGTTTCCCGCGCGGCATTGGCCAAGGCCAGGCTGGGCGTGACCAGCGCGGTCGCGTCGAGATGACGGGGTTTGGCCGTGCCGTTGACCTCCGGCCGTTCCGGCAGCAACCAGGCACATAGCCGTGCCATCGGCCCGACACTCGGCAGCAGGATCAGGCAGCGCGCAGTGTTGTAGAGCAGATGGAAGCCGATGACCATTTCCTGCGGGCTGAAATCGAGGCTGTCGATCCAGTGCACCAGCGGATCGAGCACCGGGATGATCAACAAGAGGCCGATCAGCTTGTACAACAGACTGCCCAGCGCCACTTGCCGGCCCGCAGCGTTCTGCATGCTGGTGCTCATGAACGCCAGAATGCCGCTGCCGATATTCGCACCGATCACCAGACCGATCGCCACCGGCAAACTGATCACCGCAGCCCCGGCCAGCGTCGCGGTGAGCAACACGGCGGCAAGGCTGGAATAAGAAATCATCGCGAACAATGCGCCGACCAGGGCGTCGAGGAGGATGTCGCCAGTCAGAGAAGCAAAAATCACTTTCACGCCTTGGGCGTGGGTGATCGGTGCAGCCGCTTCGACGATCAATTGCAGCGCGAGAATGATCAGCCCCAAACCGATGCTGACCCGGCCCATCTGCCCGAGCCGCGTCTGTTTACGCGACAGAAAGAAAATCACCCCGAGAAAAATCAGCAATGGCGACAGCCACGACAAATCGAACGTCAGCACCCGCGCCATTAGCGCCGTACCGACGTCGGCACCGAGCATGGTCGCCAGCGCCGGGGTCAGCGCCATCAGGCCTTGGCCGACGAAGGAGGTGACGAGCATGGCGGTGGCGTTGCTGCTCTGCACCATCGCGGTCACGACGATACCGGCGACGAACGCGAGCCAGCGCTTGGACATGTTCTGGCCGATCACATGGCGCAGATTGGTGCCGTACACCCGCAGGATGCCGGTTCGGACGATGTGCGTGCCCCAGATCAGCAGGGCGACGGCAGAAAGAAGATTGAGCAGGGTGAGCATGCAGACCCCCTGTAATAGCAGCGCCCCAGAGAGGCAAGTTGACGGTACCGCGCGGTTTCTACGTTCTGATACTTAAGCTGTAGTTGGCTAACGGTCTGGGCGCCAGCATTGCACAGCTAAAGTGCTGATTGAAACAAAAGTGTCATGAAAAGCGGTTCATCCGCCTCATCTGAAATCAACACGATCCCCTGTAGGAGTGAGCCTGCTCGCGATAGGGCCATCAGCTTCAAAATTGTTGCCGACTGGCAGACCGCTATCGCGAGCAGGCGAAGGCCTACAGGTTTTGTGCATTGACGCAGATTTATCGGTGCATGAAAAAACCTGTGGGAGTCTGGCTTGCCAGCGATTGCGTCCGTTCAGCAGACATTGATGTCGCTGACACTGCGCGATCGCTGGCAAGCCAGCTCCCACAGGTTTTGTATTGTCGCTGGACTACCGGATTACTGCCCCGGAATATCCTTGCGCAGTTTCACCGGATCCTGCTGCTGTCTCTTCTTGGCCATCGCGCCGCGCAGTTTGATGTTGATCGCTTCAACGGCCAGCGAGAATGCCATGGCGAAGTAGACGTAGCCTTTCGGTACATGCACGTCGAACGATTCGGCAATCAGTACGGTACCGACCACCAGCAGGAACGACAGCGCGAGCATTTTCAGCGACGGGTGTTTGTCGATGAATTCGCTGATCTTGCCCGACGCCAGCATCATCACCAGCACTGCCACAACAATCGCCGCAACCATGACCGGAACGTGGGAAACCATACCCACGGCGGTGATTACCGAGTCCAGCGAGAAGACGATGTCGATGATCGCGATCTGAATGATGGTGTAGAGGAAGTTGCCGCCCTTGCCACCCGGGGTTTCGTCGCTTTCGTCTTCGCCTTCCAGCGCGTGGTACATCTCTTGCGAGCTCTTCCACAGCAGGAACAGACCACCGAAGAACAGAATCAGGTCACGACCGGAGATGCCCTGGCCGAACACTTCGAACAAGTCGGCAGTGAGACGCATGACCCAAGTGATCGACAGCAGCAACAGGATTCGCGTGACCATGGCCAGGCCAAGACCGAAGATCCGGGTGCGCTGCTGCATGTGTTTAGGCATGC
The DNA here is from genome assembly GCF_030687715.1 of Pseudomonas sp. FP2196. Taxonomy (GTDB): domain Bacteria; phylum Pseudomonadota; class Gammaproteobacteria; order Pseudomonadales; family Pseudomonadaceae; genus Aquipseudomonas. The sequence continues at coordinate 39,442 of NZ_CP117445.1, read as the reverse complement.
GGCTGACCAGGATCGAAATCATGATGATGTTATCGATGCCGAGGACGATTTCCAGGGCGGTCAGGGTAAAGAAGGCAACCCAGATTTCAGGGTTGGTCAGCCATTCCATGTGTATTCCTTTGAGCGATTGTTAAACCGAAAAAGGTCCGGGCTTCAAACCGCGAAGCCAGGACCCGCAACGGTGAGTCTTGGGCTTATAGAGTGCTGAACACCGGGAAAGTCCCCAACAGCAGCGCAGCAATCAGAATGCAGATACAAACCAGGATCGCCCATTTCAGGGTGAAACGCTGGTGGTCACCAAAATCAATACCGGCCAGAGCCACCAACAGATAGGTCGATGGCACCAACGGGCTCAGCAAGTGGACGGGTTGACCGACGATCGAGGCACGAGCCATTTCCACCGCGGTGATCCCGTAGTGGCTGGCAGCCTCGGCCAACACCGGCAACACGCCATAGTAGAACGCATCGTTGGACATGAAGAAGGTGAACGGCATGCTCACCAGCGCCGTGATCACGGCCAGGTACGGGCCAAGGAAATCAGGGATCACCGCCAACAGGCTCTTCGACATCGCATCGACCATGCCGGTGCCCGACAGGATACCGGTGAAGATACCCGCCGCAAAGATCAGCCCGACCACCGCCAGCACGCTACCGGCGTGAGCCGCGACGCGATCCTTCTGCATTTGCAGGCAAGGATAGTTGACGATCATTGCAATACTGAACGCCACCATGAACAACACCGGCAGCGGCAACAGGCCGGCGATCAAGGTGCACATGAGGCCGAAGGTCAGCGCGCCGTTGAACCAGATCAATTTAGGACGACGGGCATCCGGGAACTGCGAGACGCTGATTTCGCTGTGATCGATATCGTCGCCCACCAGGTGCAACTCACCCAGACGTGCACGTTCACGCTTGCCGTAGAAGTAAGCAATGATCAGGATCGCCACCACACCGGCGGCCATGGCCGGGATCATCGGCACGAAGATGTCCGAAGGGTCGACGTGCAGCGCACTGGCGGCACGGGCCGTCGGGCCGCCCCACGGCGTCATGTTCATCACGCCACCGGCGAGGATGATCAGACCGGCCATGATTCGCGGGCTCATGCCGATACGGCTGTACAGCGGCAGCATGGCGGCCACGCAGATCATGTAAGTGGTCGCGCCGTCACCATCGAGGGAAACGACGAGCGCCAGTACGGCGGTACCGACCGAAACTTTCAACGGGTCGCCTTTGACCAGCTTGAGGATCTTGCGCACGGCCGGGTCGAACAGGCCGGAGTCGATCATCAGGGCGAAGTAGAGAATGGCGAACATCAGCATCACGCCAGTTGGCGCAAGCTTGGTGATGCCTTCGAGCATCATCGGGCCGATCTTCGGCGCGAAACCACCGAACAGGGCAAACAGGATCGGGATGATGATCAAAGCGATCAGCGCGGACAGGCGCTTGGTCATGATCAGGAACATGAACGTGATGACCATGGCGAAGCCAAGGAAAGTCAGCATGGGAATACTCCAGGCGTAGCGCGGCTAGTTGATTGAGCAGATCGTGGGGATCAGCGCAGAACGGGAAGCACGAGACGTACGGGCGGAGTGACAGCGCGGAGGCGGGCTACAGAGGACATCAGAATCACCATTGTTGTTGTTAATTGGGCCGGGCGGGCGAGCAATCACACGCGTTGGCCAACCGGTCTGTTGCCGGAAGTAGGGCGATCCTAATGGGGCAACCTTTCAGCTAGCTTTCGCTGATGAAAGCTTTGAATGAACGGTCAACCGGCCGTCGGAAGCGGCTGGAGACAATGAAAACGGGAAGGGGAGCGTAAACCCAGGGGATTGTGGACACATACGCTTTCAGTTCGGCGCGTATCGCCCACGGTCACGACCAAGCGCTGGTGATCAAAAAACAGCCAGATTCAGCGGTCGCAATGCGCCCATCCAGATCGCATGCTCGGTGTGGTCGAGCAAGTCATTGCCAGTGTCTGGATGCAGAAACACCACCAACCCCTTGCGATTGAGTGCCAGCCACGGCAGCACGTCGCTGATCAGCTCCGGACCGAAGGCCAACTGGCAACTCCAGTCCGGGTGCGGGCCGACCGGGCGTTCGTGGACTCGGCCCATTTTCACTGGGAACAACTGCGCAGCTTGCTCGCACAAGGCTCGCGCCTGATCAATCGTGTCGGCATCGAAATAGACATGGGCGTGGTAGCCCTTGATTGCTTGCATCTGAAAGCCTCGCCAATCGGTTCGAACCCTCGGCGTTGCGCGTATGTCACACGCCTTACAAGGGAAAACAAAAGGGATCAGCCATGAAAAATGCCGAAACCCCGGTGGTAAAAGTGGTGCTCTATGGTGCCATGAGTAGCCTGGGCGGCGCGTTGATGGCTGAGTTGCTGCGCCGACAGCACGAAGTCATCGCCATTCTCGACGACCTCACGGCGCTCGCGCCACGTCCGGGTTTGCGCACCAAAAGCGGTGATCTGTTTGATATCGAACGGGTCAATCAAAGCGTAGCGGGGAGTTCGGCGGTGATCTGCCTGTTGGATGCGCCGGGTTTGCCGTTCAGCAGTGATCACGTGGAAAAGTCCGTTGTACTGGGGCCGGTCGAACAGGTACTGGCCGTGGACGCGCTGGTCGATGGCCTGCAATTGGCCAATGTCGCGCGGCTGTTTCTGGTGGGTGATTTTGCCGTGCTCGACGAGCCGGAGCTGGAGGATCGCCTGCAACGTCACGCCGCCGAAGAAATCCGCGAAGCCCTGCAAAGCAGCCCGCTGCACTGGACGCTGGTCAATGCGCCCCACGGCGTGGCTGGATTGACGATCGAGCATTTCAGCCAGGTCGGCGGCAATCTCGAGCCGGGTCTGGCCGAACCGCTGGAGCGCCTGAATCGTGTGGCGGTGGGGATTGCCGATGAGCTGCGGCTGAATCTGCATGTGGGCCAGCATGTGAATTTTGTCGCGACGACCGAATGAATATTTAAACGGCAATCGATGGGAGGGTCAGTCCGGCTAGCGACTCAGCGCTGCCGGCCTGCTCTGCCATCAACCAATCGACGAACTGTTGAATCAACGCGCCGCGACGTTTGCGCTGGGGCAGCACCACGCAGTAACCCAGCCGCGACAGGGTGGTTTCGGCAATCGGCCGGCACAGCAACCCCTGAGTCAGCAAGTTATCCACAAGGTGGCGCCAGCCAATAGCCACGCCTTGGCCGCCAATCGCCGCTTGAATCAACAGCGTGTAATTGTCGAAACGCAACTGCCCCGGCGCTGGTGGAGTGCTGATGCCCAGCTCGCGGAACAGACCGCTCCAGTCGAACCAGTTGCTGCTGTTTTCACCGCGCAGGTGCAGTAACGGAAACTCCAGCAGCGATTGCGCCGGCAAGGGCAGGGCCCGCTCCTTGAGCAACTGCGGGCTGCAAACTGGAAACACTTCCTCGCTGAACAACCAATGGCTTTCACCCTGTTTGAAACGCCCGTCGCCAAACAGGATCGCCACATCGATATCCGTACGCAGCATGTTGTGGTTGCGTTCGCTGGTCACCAGGCTGACATCAACCTGGGGATTGGCTTCGTGGAAGCGGTGCAAACGCGGCATCAGCCAGTAGGCAGCAAAGGCGAAGTCGGTGGCGACTTGCAGCACTTCGTGTTGCTGTTGTGCGCTGATCGCGCTCAATCCGGCATCTATATTCTGCAAACCGAGCTGAACCTGTTCGAAAAGGATCGTGCCGACCTCGGTCAATTCGATACCGCGATAGATACGGTCAAACAGCCGCGTGCCGAGCTGATCTTCCAGCCGTTTGATCTGCTGGCTGATCGCCGGTTGCGTGGTGCCCAGCTCTACCGCTGCGGCAGTGAAGCTGCGATGCCGAGCCGCCGCTTCAAAGGCGCGCAGCAGGTCGAGCGACAGATCACCAAGAGCTTCATACATAAGCTGTGCTTATCCTAGTCATTGCCCTGCGCGGGCTTTACCGGTTAGAGCATGGACTCCATGCTCAATCGCAGCAATGTCGCATAAATATTCACTATGGAATGCCGCGATCACATGAAGCGCAAGAATATTCTTTTCATCATGGCCGATCAGATGGCCGCGCCAATGTTGCCTGTCTACGGCCCCTCGCCGATCAAACTGCCGAATCTTTCGCGCCTCGCCGCCCAAGGCGTGGTATTCGATGCCGCCTACTGCAACAGCCCGTTATGCGCACCGTCGCGTTTCACCCTGGTCAGCGGCCAGTTGCCGAGCAAGATCGGCGCCTACGACAACGCCGCCGATTTCCCTGCCGATGTTCCGACCTACGCCCACTATCTGCGCCGTCTCGGCTATCGCACTGCACTGTCAGGCAAGATGCATTTCTGCGGCCCGGATCAGTTGCACGGCTACGAAGAACGTCTGACCAGCGACATCTATCCGGCCGACTATGGCTGGGCGGTGAACTGGGATGAGCCGGATGTGCGGCCGACCTGGTATCACAACATGTCCTCGGTGCTGCAAGCCGGGCCATGCGTGCGCACCAACCAGCTCGACTTCGACGAAGAGGTGGTGTTCAAGGCGCAGCAATACCTGTTCGACCACATCCGCGAGGACGGCGACCAGCCGTTCTGCCTGACCGTATCGATGACTCACCCACACGACCCGTACACGATCCCCAAGGCGTTCTGGGATTTGTACGACGATGGCGAAATCCCGTTGCCTGCAACGCCGGACCAGCATTCCCTCGATCCACACTCGCAACGTCTGCTCAAGGTCTACGACCTGTGGGACAAGCCACTGCCTGTGGATAAGATTCGCGATGCACGCCGCGCCTACTTCGGCGCGTGCAGCTATATCGATGCCAACGTCGGCAAACTTCTGCAAACCCTCGAAGAAACCGGGCTGATCGACGACACCATCATCGTCTTCTCGGGAGACCACGGCGACATGCTGGGCGAGAAAGGCCTCTGGTACAAAATGCACTGGTACGAGATGGCGGCTCGCGTGCCCCTGTTGATAAGTGCTCCTGGCCAGTTCAATGCGGGCCGCGTCAGCGCCGCCGTATCGACCGCCGACCTGTTGCCGACCTTCGTTGAACTGGCCGGCGGCACCCTGGAACCGGGGCTGCCGCTGGACGGTCGGTCGCTGGTATCGCATCTGCAAGGGCAGGGCGGGCACGACGAAGTGTTCGGCGAATACATGGCCGAAGGCACGATCAGTCCGCTGATGATGATCCGTCGCGGTGCGTACAAATTTATCTACAGTGAAAGCGACCCTTGCCTACTCTTCGACGTAGACAACGACCCGCGCGAACTGGAAGAACTCAGCCAATCGCCGCAGCATCGCCAACTGTTCGACGATTTTCTCGCCGAGGCACGAGCCAAGTGGGACATTCCGGCGATCCACCGGGAAGTGCTCGCCAGCCAGCGCCGTCGTCGTTTTGTTGCCGATGCGTTGACCATCGGCAAGCTGAAGAGCTGGGATCACCAGCCACTGGTGGACGCCAGTCAGCAGTACATGCGCAACCACATCGATCTCGACGATCTGGAACGCAAGGCCCGTTATCCACAACCCTGCCAAAACCAATAATGTTAAGGGGAAGTCCATGCGAAAGTTATCCACAGTACTGACAGTCAGCCTGCTGGCTCTGGGCAGCGCCTCGGCATTTGCCGAACAAAGCTGCGAAACGGTGAAGATGGCCGACCCCGGCTGGAGCGACATCGCCGCGACCAACGCCATTACCGGGTTTCTGCTGGACGGCATGGGCTACAAGGCCAAGGTCGACACCCTCGCCGTGCCGATCACCTTCGGCGGGTTGAAGGACGGCCAAGTGGATGTGTTCCTCGGCAACTGGATGCCGGCGCAGCAAGGTTTCTATGACAAGTTCGTCGCCACCGGTGACGTTACGCAACTGGCGAAGAACCTCGACGGCACCGAATTCACCCTGGCCGTGCCCGATTACGTGTGGGACGCGGGTGTGCATAACTTTGCCGACCTGAACAAATACGCCGACAAGTTCGAGAAGAAAATCTACGGGATTGGCTCCGGTGCGCCTGCCAACATCTCGTTGCAAGAGATCATCAAGAAAAATGACTTCGACCTCGGCCAGTGGAAGCTGATCGAATCCAGTGAACAGGCGATGCTTGCCGAAGTCTCGCGGGCAGTGAAGAAGCAGAAGTTCGTCACCTTCCTTGGCTGGACGCCGCACCCGATGAACGTGCAGTTGAAAATGCATTACCTCAAGGGCGGCGAGAAGTACTTTGGCGATACCGGTAGCGTCTTCACCCTGACCCGCAAGGGCTACGCCGAGGCGTGTCCGAACGTGGGTAAATTGTTGACCAATCTTTCGTTCACTCAGGAGATGGAGAACAGCATCATGGCCGAGGTGGTGAACAAGAAGGTCAGCAATGCCGAGGCGGCGAAGGCGTGGATCAAGGCGAATCCGGCAGTGTTGGACAAGTGGCTGGATGGGGTCAAAACCGTGGATGGAAAAGATGCGTTGGCGGCAGTAAAAGCGAAGCTCTGATCCAGTACCGCCCACCGATTGTGGTGAGGGGATTTATCCCCCGATGGGCCGCGAAGCGGTCCCAAAACCTGTGCACACGGCATGTCAGATCCACAGCGAATAATGGTTTCACGACTGCTGCGCAGCCGATCGGGGATAAATCCCCTCGCCACAATTATCGGGTGGTACTGATAACCTTGCCCAAAACCATAACCGCGAGGCCCCATGGCTTTCCCCAGTCGCCGCTCACTTTTCCCTTTCCTGACCTGGCTCCCCCGGCAAACCCGCGCCAGCGTCGGACGGGACCTGATCGTCGGCCTCAGCGGTGCGATTCTCGCGTTACCCCAGTCGATTGCCTACGCGCTGATCGCCGGTCTCCCACCTGAATACGGCCTCTATGCCGCGATCATCCCGGTATTGATCGCCTGCCTGTGGGGTTCGTCGTGGCATCTGATCTGCGGGCCGACGGCGGCGATTTCGATCGTGCTCTACGCCAGCGTCAGCCCGCTGGCCGTCCCGGCGTCGCAGGACTACATCACCCTGATCCTGCTGCTGACCTTTCTCGCCGGGATTTTTCAATGGCTGCTCGGTTTGCTGCGCTTTGGCGCGTTGGTGAATTTCGTCTCGCATTCGGTGGTGCTCGGTTTCACCTTGGGCGCAGCGGTGGTCATTGCCATTGGGCAGTTACCCAATCTGTTGGGCCTGGATCTGCCGGCAAAAGCCACAGCGCTGGACAGTTTTATGGATCTGTTGCAGCACCTTGGGGCTGTGGATAAACCCTCCGTGCTGCTCGGCGTTGCCACGGTCGTGGTTGGCGTGGTGCTGAAACAGTTGCTGCCACGCTGGCCGACGCTGCTGATCACGCTGGTACTGGCGAGCCTGCTGGTTTGGCTGTGGCCGGCGATGTTCGGCCATGTGCATCTGGTCAGCGCATTTGTCGGGCGCTTGCCGCCATTCAGCAGGTTGCCACTGGATCTGGATTTGATCCTGCGCCTGCTGCCCAGTGCGGTGGCGGTGGGCATGCTCGGGCTGGTCACCAGCCTGTCGATTGCTCGTTCGATTGCCGCGCGTTCGCAGCAGTTGCTCGATGCCAATCAGGAAGTCCGCGCGCAGGGCTTGTCGAATATTGTCGGCGCGTTTTTTTCCGGGTCGTTGTCGGCCGGTTCGTTTACTCGCTCGGGCCTGAGTTACGAGGCAGGCGCGTGTTCACCGCTAGCTGGGGTGTTTTCGGCGATCTGGGTCGCGCTTTTCGCGATTTTTGGTGCCGGGCTGATTGCGCACATTCCGATCCCGGCCATGGCTGGGAGCATTTTGTTGATTGCCTGGGGGCTGGTGGATCATCGCGGCATTCGCGCGTTGCTGCGGGTCAGCCGCGCCGAGTTCGTGGTCATGGCGCTGACCTGTCTCGCCACGCTTTTACTGGAATTGCAGACGGCGATCTACGCCGGGGTGTTGGCGTCGCTGTTCTTCTACCTCAAACGCACCTCGCAACCGCGTGTGCAGCATTGGCGTGATGGCGAAGACGACGTGTTGCGGGTCGGCGGCTCGATCTTCTTCGGCGCCAGCCATTACCTGCAAGTGCGTTTGCAGCGCATGCACGGCGCCCGGGTGGTGATCGAGGCGCAGCAGATCAACTTCATCGACTATTCGGGGGTGGAAATGCTGCATCAGGAAGCGCGGCGCTTGTTGCGCCAGGATCGCAGCCTGACCTTGCGTGGGGCGCGGCCGCAAGTGGTGGAAGAGTTGCGGAAGCTGGAAGGGGCGGAGAAATGTCCGATCCGGTTTGAGGATTGATTGGCGATCGAGGTAATCCTTGTGGGAGCGAGCCTGCTCGCGAAGACTGCGGCACATCCAACATTGATGTGTCAGACAGACCGCTTTCGCGAGCAGGCTCGCTCCCACATGGCTATTTATTGGGCCAACTGGCGGCGTAGCTCGGCGAGTACCGGTGCGGTATCAGGGCGCACGCCACGCCACAGGAAGAACGCCTCAGCCGCCTGCTCAGCCAACATCCCCAAGCCATCCATCGACACCGCCGCGCCATGCTCGGTGGCCCAGCGGCAGAACGCGGTCGGCTCCTTGCCGTACATCATGTCGTAGCACAGGGTTTTGCCCGGCTCGATCAGGCTTGGCGCAATCGGCGGCACTTCGCCGGTAAGGCTGGCGGAAGTGGCGTTGATGATCACGTCCACCGGCTCGCGCAACCAGTCGAAACCACTGGCCGACACCGGCCCAAGATCGCAGAACAATTCGGCCAGCAGTTCGGCCTTGTCCACCGTGCGATTGGCGATGATCACCGAGGCCGGTTTCTCTGCCAGCAAAGGCTCCAACGCTCCACGCACCGCGCCACCGGCGCCGAGCAGCAGAATGCGCTTGCCGGTCAGGTTGAACCCGGCATTCACCGTAAGATCGCGCACCAGCCCGGCGCCGTCGGTGTTGTCACCGAGCAGCAAACCATCGGCCAGTTTGCTCAAGGTATTCACTGCACCGGCACGCTGTGCGCGGGCGGTCAGGCTGTTGGCCAGGCGATAGGCATCTTCTTTGAACGGCACGGTGACGTTGGCGCCGCGACCTTGCTGGAAAAACGCCGTGGCGCAGCCGGTGAAGTCGTCGAGCGGCGCCAGCAGGGTGCTGTAGTCGAGACTCTGCCCGGTTTGTTCGGCAAACAGTTTGTGAATCATCGGCGACTTGCTATGGCCGATCGGGTTACCGAAAACAACGTAACGATCCATCACAACTCCTCGTTCAGGCCTGGGCCAGCCAGTCGCGGTCTTGCAGGAAGTACTCGGTCAGGCGTGCTTCTTCGCTGCCAGGCTCGGCTTTCCAGTCGTAACCCCAGCGCACTTGCGGCGGCAGCGACATCAGGATCGACTCGGTACGCCCGCCCGACTGCAGACCGAACAAGGTGCCACGGTCGTAGACCAGATTGAACTCGACGTAACGGCCACGACGGAATTCCTGGAACTCGCGCTGCTGAGCCGTGAAGGCATCGTTCTTGCGGCGCTGCACGATCGGCAAATAGGCATCGATGTAAGCGTCGCCAATCGCCCGCATGAAGGCGAAGCTGGTGTCGAAGTCCCACTCGTTCAGGTCATCAAAGAACAGGCCGCCGATGCCGCGTGGTTCGTGGCGATGCTTGATGTGGAAGTAGGTGTCGCACCAGGCCTTGTAGCGCGGATAAACGTCTGCCCCGAAAGGCGCGCAGGCCTGTTCGGCAATGCGGTGCCAGTGGATGCAATCTGCTTCATTGCCGTAATACGGGGTCAGGTCAAAGCCGCCGCCGAACCACCAGACGGGCTCTTCACCTTCCTTCTCGGCGATGAAAAAGCGCACATTGGCGTGAGACGTTGGTACGTGCGGGTTGTGCGGATGGATCACCAGCGACACCCCGAGCGCTTCGAAACCGCGACCAGCCAGTTCCGGCCGATGGGCGCTGGCTGACGGTGGCAGACCGCTGCCGAAGACGTGGGAAAAGTTGACGCCGCCCTTTTCGATCAGCGTGCCGTTCTCGATCACGCGGGTGCGACCGCCACCGCCGGCCGGCCGGGCCCAGGCGTCTTCGACGAAGCGCGTGCCGCCGTCCTCGTTTTCGAGTGCGGTGCAGATGCGGTCTTGCAGGTCGAGCAGATAGGCCTTTACGGCGTCGGTGCGGGTCGTCATGGCTTCACCTTGATCGGGGCATCACTACGCGGCGCCCCGCAGGCGGGGGGCGGCGCAAATGGGCGCGTAGCATACCACCGCAGACCAGCGCGCCGCAGTTGACGAAGATCAAGCATGGGAGTTGGATAGGGGGCTTACAAAAGACCCAAGGAGAGCAGGCAGATGGCAAAGCGTATCCAGTTCCGCGCCCACGGCGGCCCCGAAGTACTCGAATATGTTGACTACCAGCCCCCCGCCCCCGGCCCGCAACAGGTGCGGGTGGCCAACAAGGCGATCGGCCTGAACTTCATCGATACCTACTACCGCAGCGGCCTCTATGCACCGCCGGCGCTGCCGTCTGGTCTGGGCGCAGAAGGTGCGGGCATCGTTGACGCCGTTGGCAGCGACGTCACCCGATTTAAAGTCGGTGATCGCGTGGCCTATGGCAGCGGCCCGTTGGGCGCCTATAGCGAATTGCACATTTTGCCTGAAGCCAATCTGGTGCATCTGCCGGACGAAATCAGCTTCGAGACGGCTGCCGGGGTGATGCTAAAGGGTCTGACCGTGCAGTACCTGCTGCGCCAGACTTATGAGCTCAAGGGTGGCGAAACCATTCTGTTCCACGCCGCTGCCGGGGGCGTCGGGTCGCTGGCCTGCCAATGGGCCAAGGCACTGGGCGTGAAGCTGATCGGCACCGTCAGTTCCAAGGAAAAAGCCGAACTGGCCAAGGCCAACGGCGCTTGGGCGACGATCGATTACAGCCATGAAAACGTTGCACAGCGCGTGCTCGAACTGACTGACGGCAAGAAAGTCCCGGTGGTCTATGACGGCGTCGGCAAGGACACCTGGCTGACGTCCCTCGACAGCGTGTCGCCACGCGGCCTGGTCGTGAGCTTCGGTAATGCTTCCGGCGCGGTGGACGGGGTGAACCTGGGCATTCTTGCCGCCAAGGGCTCGCTCTATGTAACCCGGCCGACACTGGCGACTTATGCCAACAATGCCGAGAACCTGCAGCGAATGGCCGATGAACTGTTCGAGATGATCATCAGGGGCAAGTTGAAGGTGGATGTCAGCCAGCGTTATCCGCTGGCTGATGCGGCGAAGGCGCAAACCGAACTGTCGGCGCGACGCACCACCGGATCCACCATCCTGTTGCCGTGATACCAGGCTACTCCGGTGAATCCGGGGCAGCGTCCACCTCAAAAAAAAACGGCGTCTTGCCGGCGGAGGTTGTTTCGAAACCGCTGCGGGCAAGACGCTGCACCCTCAATCCCAGTACTCCGGGCAGCCTGAGCAAAGCGCTCGCTTGCGCTTCGTTATGCAACGCCTGTTCGATGGCGGCTTCTGCACTGGCTGGCAGTTTGTCCTGAGCCATGACCAGACGCATTCGTGCCCCGTTGGCCTGTCGATTGATTTGTACCTGAACATCGTTAGCGTTCAGGTCGGGCAACGCTTGGGCGAGTACGCTCATGACCTGTCGCTGCGTAATGATCGCGCCACCCAGTTTGATCGACGTTTCGACCCGCCCCCGCAGTTCCAGCACCGGCAAGTTGCTGCCACACGCGCAATTCGATTCCTGAAGCAGAACTCGCCCACGATCACCAATCCGATAACGCAACAGCGGCACATGATCGGGCAGTAGCGACGTCAGCAGAAACTCCCCGCTTTCGCCTTCAGCTACTGCTTGCAGGGTCAATGGGTCAACGACTTCGGTCAGCATCGCATCGGCGTGCAGATGATAAAAACCATGCTCCAGGTGTGCGCACTGAAAGCCGATGGGGCCGGTCTCCGTCGAGCTGTAGCCCAGCGATCGAACTCTGATTTCAGGCCAGTCCCGAGCCAATTGCTCGCGCAGCGGTTTGCTGCAGGGTTCCCCGATGTAATAGAGCCATCTCAGACTGGCCAACTGTGTGGCATCGATATCGTCATGGTTGAACAGCGCCGCCGCGAAGGAGGGCGTGCAAATCAGCGCATCGGCCGCTTGGGCCTGAATCAGCTCGGCAACCCGCGTAAAGCCCATCACCGATCCGGCGGGCAACAACCGTGCACCGATGTGCTGGACGATGGCCGCGGCATACTGAAAAGCGCCTTGCATTTCACCGGCAGTCAGGCAGTTAACGACAACAGCTGGACGTTCGTTCGCGCCCCCAAACATCCGCGCCCCCAGCAGCACGATACTGGCGTTGAATGCCCAGGAATGGGTGATGTGTTTGCGGTTACCGGTGCTGCCTCCCGACGTCAGGGTCAGTCCGCCACCCGGTGCACGATGCGAAGCCTCACCAAGCACGGAGAACAGCACACCACCGTGCTCGTCCTCGACGGCTTGAATCGGCAGCCGATGCAAATCCTCCGGGCTCTGCACGTGCAGGATCTGCGGACACAACGCACAGAACCACGGCAGTGACCGTGCATGGGCCAATTTGCGCATAAAAGCCTGGTTTGCATGACTCATCGGATCATCGACCATCGCCACTTCCTCTTTGACGAATACCCAACTCATCGAAACCGCCCTTGACGGCATTGGCCAGGCACGCCAACTGGGCCTGACTATGATTGGCGCTGATCGCAAGACGCAGAATCGCCTCGCCTTTGGCCACCACCGGAAACAAAGCGGTGGTGACGGCAATCGCTTGCCGCCGCAGGTGCAGCGCCAGACTGATCGCGTCACGCTCGGCACCGACCCGCACGAAGCGAATGGGCGACGCGACTTCATGGTTGCCCAGAACCGGTCCGAGCAAACCGTCGATCAGGGCTACATTTCGCCACAGGGCCGCTTGCAGCTCGCCCAGCTGCGGCGAAAGATGGATTTTTCCGGAGGCGACTGCCGCGCCAACCCCGCCCATCGACAGTGGCCCACCGAACGTATAGGTCGATGCATGGCGCCGTATCATCTCGGCATCGTCCGCCGTGCGCACGGTGATCGCCCCGCCGGTAGCCCCAAACGCCTTGGACAGCGAGGACAGAAGGATCAAGCGTTCACGCAAGCGCTCATCGCCAGTGGCAAGGGCATAACCACCCCCCGCCACACCGTGGATCGAAGTGCCGTGGGCGTCATCCGCATACAGATACCCTTCAAAGCGCTCCGCCAGTTGCAACAGTCGATTGATCGGATACACGCCGCGCATCGAGCCAATGCTGTCGGTCAGGATGATCGGTGTATTACCAGCCGCTACTGCCGCCGAACACGCCTGCTCGACTTGCTCCATATCCCTGCAATCGCAACGCTGTACAGGGCCGAACTGCCAAAGAATCCCTTGCAGCACTTGCATTGAAGCGTGGGCCGCCCGGTCGACGATCCAGCCCGGGCCACGGCGCAACGGATAGGACGGCAATTCGCCGGATCCCAGTAACGGCAGACAGCCCAGATGTGCACTGCCCACCGAGTTGAAGGTGACCGCGTACCCCTGGAATATCCGGCTCAACTGTTCATCGAGTTCACGCATTGGCGGCAACAGTGCCCGGGTTCGTGCAGCGGCGAACTGCACGCCGAAGGTTTCGACGGTGTCCACGGCACCTCGAATCAGGCGGGGATCGCACTCAAGCCCCAGATAGGAGCATGAGAGAAACTCGGTGAGACGCTCGCCGCTGCTCAACTCGATCTCCTTGCCTTCGCGTTGTGCCAGCTTCAGGCCGTTGAGCCCGGCATCGAACAACTGTTGCTGATCTTCACGCGCCTGCCGAACACGGTTTTTGAGCCAATTGACGGTGGGTTGCTGAGTGCTCATCGAGATACCTGCAAAGATGATGTCCGGCGATAGACCTGCACACGCCAGAGCTGGGTTCTTTCTCGTGCAATCGCTTTCGGGTAGTCGGCGGTGATATCGCCGAAGCCTGCACAATCGGGCTGGACGACGTGCAAATGGCCACGCATGACCGTCAGCGCCTCTTCGGCCAGGGACGGGCGTAACCGCTGCAAGACACTCGCGCCGTCAGCTTCGGGCATGAAAGAAGGGACGTCCGAGAGCGAGACGAAGTCGACCTCCGTGAGCGTGGCAACGCAGTCGAGAATGTCGGCCTGTACCACCCGCAGCTCGCACTGTTGAAGCGCCTCACGGGCACGCTTGAAAATCTTCGGCGCGCACTCCAGCGGAAAACCTTCCGGGTAACGCAGCTCACCGAAAAACAGCATTTGCAGAAAGAAGCTCTCGCGCACCACCTGAGCGGTGAACAAGGCGTGAAAAATTTCCAGGTATGCCGCGCGGGAACTGATGCCCAGGTTGTTGGGCGGGAACGAGCCTTTGTAGAGCAGGGAATTGAGTACCGCTGCGTTGCCCAACAGCGCGATCACAGCCTTCCAGCGTTTGAAGGGAAAGCGGGTCTGGTAATACTCGATTTGCTCGCCAAGGTCGCGGCAGTGAAAAATTTCACGACCTGCCTTGCCGGTAAACAGTCGGTTGACCTTCGCCAATCGCTGCAGGGTCTGCTCGAAGGCTCCCATGTAGATCGGCGCTTGCCAGTGGCGGGACTGGAACAACTCGGTCAACCAGTGTCGATCGGCCTGCGGCAAATCCAGATGCCGAAATATGGACTGGCGTCGCTTGGTCGAACTGTCTGTCCGGTAACCCATGAATGCCATGAACGACTCGTGATCGGTCTGTTCCAGCAAGGCGAATCGCAGCCGGGTAAATGCCAGTTGCGGCGCGCTGATATCGGTGCAGGTCATACGCGCCGGACTGCGGGCCAACAACGGTAAAAGCCGCCCGCCACTCCCGGCGATACCCACCACGTGTCTGGCGTGCTTGGGGAGGATTGCGTATTCGAGCGCTGTGTCTTCATCCCCCAGCGCATAATTCAACCGCTGGAAATAGTCAGACATGCCTGCCTCCTTCCCTCGGTTCTGACACTCGACGTGAAGTGTTCATGAGTTATCCAGGGCATGGAGGAAGTCATAACGGGACGCATGGCCGTTTTGCCAAGCCTCATACTGCTCATAAACGGCTTCCAGCATGTTGCCGGTCAGCCGCAAGCTGGTTTCCATTACATTGGCAACGGCATCCCAGTCGTGCTCATTTTTGCAAGTACGCTGCAGGATGAGTTTGATTTCATTGAAGTGCTCGACATCGATGTCGGAATGCGCAACGAAGAACGTCAACTGAGCCGGTTTTAGCGCCAGGGTTTCGCTCAGGTTATTGATCAACGGGGTGATGAATTGATAGGCATTTTCTGCCCAATAACTGTACCCCAATCGTTGTAACGGATTACCGGTGAAGGAAATCCAGTACAAGTAAGCAATCAGTACTTCGGTTGCCGGAAGCGCGGACGGAATCTCGAACTTTTCATTTTTCAGGCCAAGACTCATGACATCATGCAGCGCCATTTTTTCATGACCGACCTCTTGCGCTGCATGTTCAAAACAGAACTTTGCATAAACCGGGTTATCGGCATGGCGCACACCCACCAACCCCTGATTTCGCGCATTGTGGGCTGTGTAGTGAAAGGTTTCTATCATGTAGATCGCATATAACGCCTTGGAAACACTGCCCTCGCGTATGGCGTTTACCAACCGCGAATTATCCAGAATATCGGCCCACGATTGTTCGATACGTTTATCAAGCAGGATCAACTGTTGTTCAAAACTGATGTGCGTATTCATCGTGGTTCTCCGGGGTGTTGAAGGAGGGGTGATCAGGTTGTTCAACGGCTGCAAGGATTTGCTGCCATTGCGCTGACAACAGCCAGTAGTCGCCGCGAGCGCGTTGTTCGATATGAAGGGGATCGGAGGTAATAGGGGTCAGGCCGAATCGCTGGAACAGTCGCCGTTGTGGCGATCGGCAGAGGGCGGTGACACCCTGATATCCATGCCTGATCGCCCACTCGGTGGCTGCCGCCAGCAGGCTGTTGATCGGAACAGCCAGGTGGCCTCGCGAGAGAGTGATCAACCGGCTGAACTCGACGTGGCGCGACAGCACCACGGTGGGAGACACATGCTGGTGCGCCAGTGAGGCCCATTCGAAAGGCGATGGCGTCACTCTTAATACCGCCACCAGTTGCTCGTGTTGATACAGCAGAAAGTGGGTACTTCGCGCCGTCGCCGCCAGCCTCGTTTCAAGCAATCTGGCTCTGGATGTCAGCATGTAATGTTGCAGTCGAAGACGAAATTGACGACCAATAAACCGTTCGAATTCGCGCGTATCTGATCCCGCTTCAAGAATAACGATCCGGCAATCTTCATGGCGACTTTTGAATGTTGCCTGAAGTGCCTGCAGATAATCCGTTAGTTGTAAATCCGTAGTGTCCATTCCTTCTCCGCAGACGTTAACTTATCAAAGTTTTCTGAGCGCATTGAAATGATGGATGCTTTTAGAAATATCGCCACTGCGCGACTTCTGATAATTACGTGGGAAAAGTTACTGAAACTGAATACTTACCGACTGGTCTGACACACAAAGGAAAAATACAAACAGCAGGGTGTTGTAAATTGATAGTTGTTTGAAGGATAAATCGCAGGCACACGTAGTACTTCTCGCCATAAAAGCCGAGAAGTACTCAATACATGAAGTCAGAAGTGACGTCAGTCGGGACGAATAACGTTGCCAGAGGCCAGATCCCGGATGACGCTGGGGTTCTTGCGCCCACCCAGTTGCCCGCCCAGCACCACATCAATCTGCCCGCGAAAATACTGCTCGACCCGTAACCGCGTGCGCGCTGCCGGCCGGCCTTGTGGATTGGCTGAGGTCGAAATCAACGGCCCGACCATCGAGCACAAGTCACGCACCTGAGGATGATCGCTGACGCGCAGCGCCACCGTGTCATGCACCCCGGTGACCCACTCCGGCAGCAGATTCTGATGCGGCACCAGCCAGGTATTTGGTCCCGGCCAGGTGCTGGCCATACGGTCGATCCACTCCTGCGGGAAGTCTTCGAACAGGAAGTCGAACTGGCGAATGTTGTCGGCGACCAGAATCAGGCCCTTGTCTACCGAACGATTCTTGATCGCCAGCAATCGATCCACGGCTTCTTCGTTCCACGGGTCGCAACCCAGCCCCCAGACGGCTTCGGTTGGATAGGCAATCACCGCCCCGGCGCGAATCTCTCGTGCGGCTTGTTGCACACGCCAACTGTTGACCATGAAAAAACTCTCCACAAACAGGTTTCGCGCAGTTTACCGATCTTCCTTGTAAAACCTAGCTCACACGCGCAAACCAGCGGCCGTTTTCGCACACCGCACGGCCGTCCATTTCCAGCTCGGTCAGCGCCGCCAGCACTTTGGGCAACGCCCAGCCGCAACTGTCGGCCAAGGCTTCACTGGTATGCGGCGCAGCGTGGAGCAGGGCAAGTAATGGATGATCGGCTTGCGGTGTGCCTGTGGATAATGGCACCTGCTGCCAGCCACGCAGGGCTTCGAGAATGTGTTCGATGGTTTCCACCAACACTGCGCCGTCGCGAATCAACTGGTGACAACCGCGCGCACCGGGATGATGGATCGAGCCAGGGATCGCATACACCTCGCGCCCTTGTTCCGCCGCCAGCCGTGCAGTGATGAGCGAACCACTGGCGACACTGGCCTCGACCACCAGCACGCCAAGGGATAAACCGCTGATGATCCGGTTGCGTCGCGGGAAGTTGCTCGCGGTGGGGCCGGCATCCAGCGGAAACTCCGAAAGCACCGTACTGCCGGAGGCAATCATCGCGTCGGCCAGCCGCCGATTACGCTGTGGATAAAAGTTTTCCAGACCGGTGCCGAGCACACCTACTGTTTGACCGCCGACATCCAGTGCCGCCTGATGCGCAGCCGCATCAATCCCCAGCGCCAGGCCGCTGGTGATGACGAAACCGGCCCCCGCGAGGCTGCGGGAGAAGGCTGCGGCAGTGTCCATCCCCGGACGTGAAGCGCGACGGCTGCCGACCATCGCCAGCTGCGGCCTCTCGAGAATCTGCGGATCGCCTGCAACGAATAACAGCGGTGGGGGATCAGGTATCTGCGCCAACAGCGCTGGATAATCCGGCTGATCCCACATCAACAAATGCTGACCTGGCCGCTCTAGCCAGCGCATTGCATGGCTGGCGCCGTCGCGCACATCGGGACAACGCCGCGCTTCGGCACAGGCCGCCGGCAAACCCAGCGAGCGCCAGGCACTGGCTGGCGCACTGATGGCTTTGGATGCCGAGCCAAAGGCTTCGAGCAATTTGAAAAACCGCTTCGGACCGATGTCCGGCAAGCGATGCAGGCGCAGGCGCGCTTCCAGTTCCGCAGGGGAAACCGGCGTATAGACAGACAGCGTCATGGATCATCCTTGATCGTTATAAGCTCCGAACCCTTCGGAACAAGCTGTGGATAACTCTGTTGGTAACTTGTTAAGCACGCTTACGGATTTCGCACCTTGTCGAGCACCGCCAGCGAGCGTGAAGCGTTGAGGACCAAGCCGTAGCTGAGTTTGTCGTACGTGCGGAACACCATCAGCAAACCGGCCCGTTCGTCGGGGATTTTAAGTGGTTGGCCGGTCACCCGGTCGCGCACGGTTTCACCGGTTTTCATCACCACCAACACATTGCCTTCGGCCAGACCATCGCGTTTGCCCTTGTTCAATGTGACCACGTCCATCGCACCGATCTGCGTGACACCGCGTGGGACATCGATGATCAGGCCATTGATGTCGGTGGTCGGAGCACTGGGCATGAAGGTCGAGTTGATCGAACGCTCTTCGCCACAGAACAAGCGGTCGCCGAGGCGCACTTCCTGAGTGGTGCGTTGAAGGGCGAGGGTGGCGACGTCGCCTTCGGTGGCCACAATCTCACCGCCGCCAATGTCGTCGGCGTTGATCCCCAGAAATTCCTTGGTTTGCGGATCGGTGTAGACCTTGCCCTGACGGAAGATCCCGTAGACCGGTTGATTCGGATCGAAATGGCCACGGGCAAAGATCCGGTCGCCAGTGCCGCTGAGCACGCGTTCCGCGTCACCGGCAACGATGTACGGCGCCTTGTCGAAGTCCTCGACCTTGTCGACGATGCGGTTGCTCAGCAGAAAGCTGTTGATCGATTTCAGCGGAATACTCGGAATCGCCTCAGCCACCGGGCTGGTACGGATGCGTGGCGAGAGCTTGATGGTGCCGCGCGACTCGCCGCGATTGAGGGTCAGGCGCGGCTGGCCGTTGACGTAACTGAGCGTCAGCGTGTCGCCGGGATAGATCAGGTTGGGGTTCTCGATCTGCGGATTGGCCCGCCACAGTTGTGGCCACTGCCAGGGCTCGCGCAGGTATTTACCGGAAATGTCCCAGAGGGTGTCCCCCGAAACCACCGTGTATTGCTGTGGAAAACCATCCCTGAGTTGCACTTGCCCGTGTGCCGCGCCAGCCGAAGCCAGCAACAGCAGGGCGAGTAGTGTTTTCCTCATGCAGTGAATCCCTTTATCATGTGCGCTCGCGTGAATCGTCAGAGCCCTCGTGGCTCGCTTCTGAATTTGTAGAAGCTACGCTTCACAACGGTAGCCTGCATCTTCGGACCTGCCAGGCCATCGACCCGACTTTACTCAATACGTGCAGCAATCAGCCTATGGCCATTTTAAACATCCTCGAATTTCCGGACCCGCGTCTGCGTACTATCGCCAAGCCTGTGGCTGTAGTGGACGCCGAAGTGCGTCAGTTGGTCGATGACATGTTTGAAACAATGTATGAAGCGCCGGGCATCGGCCTCGCCGCGACCCAGGTCAACGTGCACAAACGTATCGTCGTGATGGACCTTTCCGAAGACCGCACCGAGCCACGGGTGTTCATCAACCCCGAGTTCGAATCGCTGACTGACGAAATGGATCAGTACCAGGAAGGCTGCCTCTCGGTGCCGGGTTTCTACGAAAACGTCGACCGCCCGCAGAAGGTCAAGATCAAGGCGCTGGACCGCGACGGCAAGCCCTATGAACTGATCGCCGAAGGCCTGCTCGCGGTGTGCATCCAGCACGAATGCGACCACCTCAATGGCAAATTGTTCGTCGATTACCTGTCCACGCTCAAACGCGACCGGATCAAGAAGAAACTGGAAAAGCTGCATCGCCAGAACGCTTGATGCCCTCCTTCAAAGGCTTGCCGCGGCAAGCCTTTTTCTTTTTATGAGACTCCTTCATGACTGAGCCACTGCGCATCGTTTTTGCCGGCACCCCGGAATTCGCCGCCGAACACCTCAAGGCCCTGCTGAGCAGCCCTTACGAGATCGTTGCGGTCTATACCCAACCGGATCGTCCGGCCGGTCGCGGACAAAAAATGATGCCGAGCCCGGTTAAACAGCTGGCGCTGGAAAATAATATCCAGGTGTTGCAGCCACCGACTTTGCGCAACGCTGACGCTCAGGCTGAACTCGCCGCGCTGAAACCGGACTTGATGGTGGTGGTCGCCTACGGCCTGATCCTGCCGCAAGTGGTGCTGGATATTCCGCGTCTGGGCTGCATCAACAGCCACGCCTCCTTGTTGCCTCGCTGGCGCGGTGCAGCGCCGATCCAGCGTGCTGTCGAAGCGGGCGATGCCGAAAGCGGTGTGACCGTGATGCGCATGGAAGCCGGCCTCGATACCGGGCCGATGCTGCTCAAAGTCGTTACGCCGATCAGCGCGAACGACACCGGCGGCACTCTCCACGACCGTCTCGCCGAGCTGGGCCCTCCGGCCGTGGTGCAGGCGATTGCGGGGCTCGCTGCCGGGACGCTTGAGGGCGAAGTGCAGAACGACGAACTCGCCACCTACGCGCACAAACTGAACAAGGATGAGGCGCGCATCGACTGGAGCCGCCCAGCCGTCGAGCTGGAGCGTCTGGTTCGCGCGTTCAACCCATGGCCGATCACCCACAGCACGCTCAATGGCGAAGCGCTGAAAGTGCTGGCGGCAACACTCGCTGAAGGCAGCGGCACGCCGGGCACCATTCTCAGCGCCAGCAAGGACGGCCTGATCGTCGCGTGCGGCGAGCAAGCGCTGTGCCTGACCCGCCTGCAATTGCCCGGCGGCAAGGCGCTGAACTTCAGCGACCTGTTCAACAGCCGCCGCGAGAAGTTCGCCGTCGGCACCGTGCTCGGCGCAGTGGTGGACGCGCAATGAACCCGCGTCTGGCCGCCGCCAAGGCACTCGCCGCCGTACTCAGCGGAAAAGCCTCGCTCAACAGCTCCCTGCCGACGCAACTGGACAAGGTCGAGGATCGCGATCGCGGCTTCACTCAGGATCTGGCGTTCGGCACCGCACGCTGGCAGCCACGCCTGTCGGCACTGGCCGAGAAGCTGCTGCAAAAGCCGTTCAAAGCAGCGGATGCAGATGTTGAGGCGCTGCTGCTGGTCGGTCTCTACCAATTGCTCTACACCCGTGTGCCGGCCCACGCCGCTATCGGTGAAACCGTGGGTTGCGCCGAGAAGCTGAAAAAGCCTTGGGCCAAAGGTTTGCTCAACGCCGTGCTGCGCAATGCCCAGCGCGAAAGCGAAACGATTTTCGCCGAGCTCGAACGTGATCCGGTGGTGCGCACCGCTCACCCACGCTGGCTGCAAAAATCCCTCAAGGCGTTCTGGCCTGAGCAATGGGAAGCCATCTGCGCAGCGAACAACGCGCATCCGCCGATGATCCTGCGGGTCAACCGCCGCCATCACAGCCGCGACGCCTACCTTGGTCTGCTGACCGACGCTGGCATCGCCGCAACTCCGTGTGTCTATAGCCGCGACGGCATCATCCTCGAAGCCGCCGCCGACGTACGCAGCCTGCCGGGTTTTGCCGAAGGCTGGATCAGCGTGCAGGACGAAGCCGCGCAACTGGCCGCCGACCTGCTGGATCTGGCGCCGAACCAACGGGTGCTCGACGCCTGCTGCGCACCTGGCGGCAAGACCTGCCACATCCTCGAAGCCGAACCGGCGCTGGCCGGCGTGGTGGCTGTGGATCTGGAAGCCAAGCGTCTGGTGCGGGTGAAGGAAAACCTTGAACGCCTGGGCCTGAACGCCGAGCTGATCGCTGCCGACGGTCGCGATATCGACACATGGTGGGACGGCAAACCGTTCCAGCGCATCCTGCTCGATGCGCCGTGCTCGGCCACTGGCGTAATCCGCCGCCATCCGGACATCAAACTGACCCGTCAGCCCGACGACATCGCCGCCCTCGCGCAACTGCAAGGCGAGTTGCTCGACGCGATGTGGAAAACCCTCGAAGTGGGCGGCATCCTGCTTTACGCCACTTGCTCGACTTTGCCGACGGAGAACACCGAAGTGATTGCTGCGTTCCTTGAACGCACACCGGGCGCCCGGGAACTGGACTTGGCCACCACGGCCGGGATCAAGCAGCCCCATGGTCGCCAATTGCTGGCCCAGCAGGGCGGGCATGACGGGTTCTACTACGCCAAGCTGATCAAGATCGCTGCCGCGCGCGGCTAAACGGATTCAACGGAGTGACTGGATGAAAATCATCATCCTCGGTGCAGGGCAGGTCGGCGGTTCGCTGGCCGAACACTTGGCGAGCGAAGCCAACGACATCACGGTGGTTGATACCGACAGCGAGCGCCTGCGCGACCTTGGTGATCGCCTCGACATCCGCACAGTGCAGGGTCGTGGCTCGTTGCCGTCGGTGCTGCGTCAGGCCGGCGCCGACGACGCCGACATGCTGGTGGCGGTGACCAACAGCGACGAAACCAACATGGTCGCCTGTCAGGTTGCGCATACGCTGTTCCACACCCCGACCAAGATTGCCCGGGTGCGCGAAGCGTCGTATCTCAATCGCGAAGAGCAGCTGTTCCAGAACGAAGCGATTCCGGTCGACGTGCTGATCAGCCCCGAGCAGGTTGTGACCAATTACATCAAGCGCCTGATCCAGCATCCCGGCGCCTTGCAGGTGATCGACTTCGCCGAAGGTGCGGCGCAACTGGTGGCGGTGCGCGCTTATTACGGCGGGCCGCTGGTGGGTCAGCAACTGCGCCAGTTGCGCGAGCACATGCCGAATGTCGAGACCCGCGTGGCGGCAATCTTCCGTCGTGACCGGCCGATCCTGCCCCAGGGCGACACGGTGATCGAGGCCGATGACGAAGTGTTCTTCATCGCCGCCCGTGAGGATATTCGCGCGGTGATGAGCGAAATGCGCCGTCTCGACGAAACCTACAAGCGCATCGTCATCGCCGGCGGCGGTCAGATCGGCGAGCGGTTGGCCGAGGCCATTGAAAGCCGTTATCAGGTGAAGATCATCGAGATGAACCCGGCGCGCTGCCGCTATCTCTCGGACACCCTCGACAGCACCGTGGTGTTGCAGGGTAGTGCTTCGGATCGCGATTTGCTGATGGAAGAGAACATCGCCGACGCGGATATTTTCCTCGCGCTGACCAACGACGACGAAGCCAACATCATGTCGTCGCTGCTGGCCAAACGGCTGGGGGCGAAGAAGGTGATGACGATCATCAACAATCCGGCTTACGTTGATCTGATTCAGGGCGGCGACATCGACATCGCCATCAGTCCGCAACTGGCAACCATCGGTACCTTGCTGGCCCACGTGCGCCGAGGCGATATCGTCAGCGTGCACTCACTGCGCCGTGGCGCAGCGGAGGCCATTGAGGCGATTGCCCACGGTGATGCCAAATCGAGCAAGGTGATCGGTAAGCCCATCGAGAAAATCGGCCTGCCGCCGGGCACAACGATTGGTGCGGTGATCCGCAACGAACAAGTGATCATCGCCCACGATGACACGGTGATCGAAGCGGGTGACCATGTGATTCTGTTCCTTGTGGATAAAAAGCATATTCGTGATGTGGAGAAGCTGTTTCATGTGGGGTTGAGCTTCTTCTGAGGTTTGCGCTGATGGCACTGGCCCCTTCGCGAGCAGGCTCGCTCCCACATTTGGAATGCGTTTCCCCTGTGGGAGCGAGCCTGCTCGCGAAGGCGGTCTCAATAAACCCCATCAACACCTGACGCTTCCAAGAAAGGAATCCACCGATGCTCGAATCCCTGGAAAAAATGCTCGCCAAGGGTGTGGATAACTCCCTGCTACGCTTCGGCCTGGGTAAGGGTTATCTGGATTTGGGCGAAAACGCCAAGGCGGCCGAGCATTTCCAGCGCTGTGTCGGTTTCGATCCGAAGTATTCGGCAGCGTGGAAGCTGTTGGGCAAGGCGCAACTGGCGCTGGGTGATCACGCCGCTGCGCGGCAGGCATGGGAACAAGGTCTGGAAGCGGCCCGCGCCCACGGCGACAAGCAGGCCGAGAAGGAAATGACGGTGTTTCTGAAGAAGCTCGATCGTCAGGCGCAATAATCTACAGGTAACGCAGGCCGATACCTTCGGCATCCACCGTCACCACTTCCATCCGCACTCGCGGCGCGCCTGTGGGTAAATCCTGCACCTGTCCGTAAACCACCGCACCTTTAGGCAATGACGCCAGACCCGGATGCTGCACATACACCCCGGTAGGCGTCAGATGGCGCGTCTGCCCTAGGCATTCACCAAAGCTGTCGTGGGTGATCTTGATGCGGAAGGATTTGCGCTGTTCGGACATCTTCTTGCGCCCTTTAATGAGCGGTTCTGTGGATAACTTCAGGAAAGATCAAAAGATCGCAGCCTGCGGCAGCTCCTACAGGTTATCCACAGAATGTGCCAATTACGTCAGTACCAGCGAGCTTCACCCGGCGGACGTTTCTTGAAGCGCTTCATGCTCCACATGTACTGGCTTGGATACGCCGCGACATAACGCTCGACGACTTTGCTCATGGCGGCGCAGGACGTCTCGGTATCGGTGCTGTACATGGCTTCCGGCGCTGCTTCGAGGATCACTTTGTAGCCGGAACCGTCAGGCAGGCGCAGCGCATGCAGGAACACGCCGACGGCTTTGCCACCGGCCAACATGTTCGGGACGAACTTGCTGGTGAGTGCCTGCGTAGCGAAGAACGGCACGAAGATCCCCGCGGATTCGGCCGGTTCCGGGTCAGCGGGAATGCCCACCGCACCACCTTTGCGCACTTCCTTGATAACGCTGAGGATGCCTTCCTTGGTCGACGCCGCGACTTTGTTACCGAGTTGCACGCGTTGCTTGCGCAGCAATTCATCTACAGCCTTCAACTTTGGCGGACGGTAGAAAATGATCGGTTTGCACTGGCTGCAATAGAAGTGGTTGAGCACTTCCCAGTTGCCCAGGTGACTGGTGATGCCGACCACGCCTTTGCCCGAGGCCAGTGCGTCCTTAAGGATGTCGAGGCCTTCGACTTCGCGCACCAGATCGATGGAACGCTGCGCCGGCCAGATCCACGCGCAGGCGCTTTCGGTCAGGGACTTGCCGATGTCCTTCAGACTCTGGCCGACCAGACGCTCGCGTTCGGCCGGGTCCATCTGTGGAAAACACTTGGCGAGGTTGATCCGCACCACGTCGCGGGAACGGTTGGGGGTTTTCCACATGATCCAGCCAATCGCCGAACCCACGGCCTGTACGGCCCGCCATGGCAGCAGGGCAAACAGCCGCAGAGCGCCTACCAGCAAGGCGCCTTTAAACTTTTCCACAGGTCACTCCTGATCTTTGTGCTGTGCGCGAGGCGGGCATTCTAACCGCCGTTGGCGAGCTGCGCGTAGCGGTCGCAGTCCTGGGTGTGATCCATAACCATGCCCGAAGCCTGCATCAACGCGTAGCAAATGGTCGGGCCGACGAACGTGAATCCGGCCTTTTTCAAGGCTTTGCTCATCGCCAGCGCCTCGGGGGTGATCGCCGGAACTTCGCTGCGATCCTTGAAATGATTGATGATCGGTTGGTCGCCGACGAACGACCAGAGCAACCCCACCGGGTCTTCCAGCGCCAGCCAGGCCTGGGCATTGCGCCGGGCGGCATTGAGTTTAAGGCGGTTACGGATGATGCCGGGGTCGATCATCAATTCGTCGATTTCGGCGTCGCTCATCTGCGCCACACGCTGTACGTCGAAGCCGAACAACACCTCGCGATAGCGCTCGCGTTTGCGCAGCACGGTGATCCAGGACAACCCGGCCTGGAACCCTTCGAGCAAAAGCAACTCGAACAAACCCTGCGCATCGCGTAGCGGCGTGCCCCACTCCTGATCGTGATAAGCCATGTACAACGGATCTTCGGTACACCAAAAGCAGCGTGGCATAAGGCTCCAGGGGGCGTGCGCAGCAACGAATCGGGTATACTCCCGCTCTTTAAATCGCAGCCCAAGAAACAGGTGAATTTCGTGAGCCAGCCTACGCCAGCCGTGCGTACCTTCCAAGACTTGATCCTCGCGCTCCAGCAATACTGGGCCGAGCAAGGTTGTGTGGTACTTCAGCCCTACGATATGGAAGTAGGCGCCGGCACTTTCCACACCGCGACCTTCCTGCGCGCCATCGGCCCGGAAACCTGGAACGCCGCTTACGTGCAGCCAAGCCGCCGTCCGACTGACGGCCGCTACGGCGAAAACCCGAACCGTCTGCAGCACTACTATCAATTCCAGGTAGTTCTGAAGCCGAACCCGGACAACTTCCAGGAACTGTACCTGGGCTCCCTCAAGCATGTCGGTCTGGACCCGCTGGTCCACGACATTCGCTTCGTCGAAGACAACTGGGAATCGCCGACCCTCGGCGCCTGGGGTCTGGGCTGGGAAGTCTGGCTCAACGGCATGGAAGTCACGCAGTTCACTTACTTCCAGCAGGCGGGCGGCATCGAGTGCTACCCGGTGACCGGCGAGATCACCTACGGTCTCGAGCGTCTGGCCATGTACCTGCAAGGCGTGGATTCGGTTTACGACCTGGTCTGGGCTGACGGCCCGATGGGCAAAGTGACTTACGGCGACGTGTTCCACCAGAACGAAGTGGAGCAGTCCACCTACAACTTCGAACACGCCAACGTCGACAAGCTGTTCGAACTGTTCGACTTCTATGAGGGCGAAGCCAAGCGCCTGATCGAGCTCGACCAGCCGCTGCCTTTGCCGAGCTACGAAATGGTGTTGAAGGCCTCGCATACCTTCAACCTGCTGGATGCGCGCCGGGCGATCTCGGTGACCGCGCGTCAGCAATACATTCTGCGCGTTCGCACCCTGGCGCGTTCCGTCGCCCAAGCCTACCTGCTGGCCCGCGCCAAGCTGGGCTTCCCGATGGCGACCCCGGACCTGCGTGACGAAGTACTGGCCAAGCT
Organism: Pseudomonas sp. FP2196; assembly: GCF_030687715.1. GTDB lineage: Bacteria > Pseudomonadota > Gammaproteobacteria > Pseudomonadales > Pseudomonadaceae > Aquipseudomonas. Next base: position 12,305 of record NZ_CP117445.1, on the reverse strand, counting down.
GGAGGCTGCACAATGAGTGCGCAAGATTTTCTGGTTGAACTGGGCACTGAAGAACTGCCACCCAAAGCCCTGAACACTTTGGCTGACGCGTTCCTCGCCGGTATCGACAAGGGCCTGCAAGCCGCCGGCCTGAGCTATGAGAGCAAAACCGTCTACGCCGCGCCGCGTCGTCTGGCTGTGCTGATCACTGCGCTGGCCACCCAGCAGCCGGATCGCAGCATCAACCTCGACGGCCCGCCACGTCAGGCAGCGTTCGACGCTGAAGGCAATCCGACGCAAGCAGCTCTTGGTTTTGCCAAGAAGTGCGGCGTCGAGCTGAGCGAAATCGACCAGAGCGGCCCGAAGCTGCGCTACAGCCAGAGCATCGCCGGCAAGCCGACCGCGAGCCTGCTGCCGACCATCGTCGAAGATTCGCTGAACGACCTGCCGATCCCGAAACGCATGCGTTGGGGTGCGCGCAAAGAAGAGTTCGTACGTCCGACCCAATGGCTGGTGATGCTGCTCGGTGACCAGGTCATCGACTGCACGATCCTCGCGCAAAAGGCTGGCCGTGATTCCCGTGGTCATCGCTTCCACCACCCGCAAAGCGTGCGCATCGGTTCGCCGTCGAGCTACCTGGCCGACCTGCGTGCTGCCTACGTTCTGGCTGACGCCAACGAGCGTCGCGAGATCATCAGCAAGCGCACCGAAGAGCTGGCCACCCGCCAGGAAGGCACGGCAATCGTGCCGCCGGCGCTGCTCGACGAAGTGACCGCACTGGTTGAATGGCCGGTGCCGCTGGTGTGCTCGTTCGAGGAACGCTTCCTCGACGTACCGCAGGAAGCGCTGATCACCACCATGCAGGACAACCAGAAGTACTTCTGCCTGCTGGACGCCGACGGCAAGTTGCTGCCACGTTTCATCACTGTGGCCAACATCGAAAGCAAAGATCCGCAGCAGATCATCGCCGGTAACGAGAAAGTGGTTCGTCCACGCCTGACCGACGCCGAGTTCTTCTTCAAGCAAGACAAGAAGCAGAAGCTCGAAGTGTTCAACGATCGCCTGAAGAACGTAGTCTTCCAGGAAAAACTCGGCAGCGTCTACGACAAGGCCGAGCGCGTATCGAAACTGGCTGCTTACATCGCCGCACGCATCGGCGGCAACGCTTCGTGGGCGGCCCGCGCTGGTCTGCTGTCGAAGTGCGACCTGGCCACCGAGATGGTTGGCGAGTTCCCGGAAATGCAAGGTGTTGCCGGCTACTACTACGCCCTCAATGATGGCGAGCCGGAAGACGTCGCGCTGGCGCTGAACGAGCAGTACATGCCGCGCGGTGCCGGTGCTGAACTGCCGGTGACCCTGACCGGTGCGGCCGTCGCTATCGCGGACAAGCTTGACACTCTGGTCGGTATCTTCGGTATCGGCATGCTGCCAACCGGCAGCAAAGACCCGTATGCCCTGCGCCGTGCGGCACTTGGCGTGCTGCGCATCCTGATCGAGAAAAAACTGGATCTGGACCTGAACGACGCCGTGGCCTTCGCCGTGAATGCGTTCGGTGCCAAGGTCAAGGCTGCCGGCCTCAACGAAGCCGTGCTGGAGTTCATCTTCGACCGTCTGCGCGCGCGTTACGAAGACGAAGGCGTCGATGTGGCCACTTACCTGTCGGTACGTGCCCTGAAGCCGGGTTCGGCGCTGGACTTCGACCAGCGTGTGCAAGCGGTGCAGGCCTTCCGCAAACTGCCGGAAGCGGCAGCGCTGGCGGCGGTGAACAAGCGTGTGTCGAACTTGCTGAGCAAGGTTGAAGGCTCGGTGCCGACCGTGGTTGAAGCCAAATACTTCGACAACGCCAACGAGTTCTCGCTGTACTCGGCGATCCAGCAGGCTGACCAGGCTGTGCAGCCAATGGCGGCGGCGCGTCAGTACAACGAATCGCTGGCACGCCTGGCGGCATTGCGTGAACCGGTCGACGCGTTCTTTGACGCGGTGATGGTCAATGCCGAAGACGCCAAGGTTCGGGCCAACCGTTACGCGCTGTTGGCGCGTCTGCGTGGCTTGTTCCTCGGTGTTGCCGACATCTCGCTGCTGGGTTGAGGGATTGCTGTTGAAACTGCTGATTCTCGATCGGGACGGAGTGATCAATTACGACTCCGACGCTTACATCAAGTCGGTGGAGGAGTGGATTCCTTTGCCCGGTTCGATCGAGGCGATTGCGCAGTTGAGCAAGGCCGGCTGGACGGTGGCGGTCGCCACCAACCAGTCCGGTATTGCTCGCGGCTACTACGACCTCGCTACCCTCGACGCCATGCACGCGCGCCTGCGCGAATTGGTGGCGGAGCAGGGCGGTGAAGTCGGGCTGATCGTTTACTGCCCGCATGGGCCGGATGAAGGTTGCGATTGCCGCAAACCGAAACCCGGGATGTTGAAAACCATCGCCGAGCATTACAACGTGGCGCTGACGAATGTCTGGTTCGTCGGCGACAGCCTTGGTGACCTGGAGGCCGCCAAAGCCGTCGATTCACAGCCAGTTTTGGTAAAGACCGGGAAAGGCGAAAAGACTCAGGGCAAAACCCTGCCGGTTGGCACTCTGATTTTTGACGATCTGGCGGCGATTGCCGCAGAACTTATCCACAACTAGAGTACTTCTGAAATTCCTGACCAGGGATTGATCGGGAGTGCGCTTGAACAGACGGGCATTGCCCCGTAACGGTAAACGTCGCCATGTCGATACTGCGGGCCTTCAGAATTTTCCTTTTTTACCTGCTGCTGGGCACCACGTCCTTGCTGTGGTGCAGCCTGAGCTTTTTCATCGCGCCTTTTTTGCCATTCAAGGCGCGCTATCGTTTTATCAACGTGTACTGGTGCCGTTGCGCCTTGTGGTTGACCAAGGTGTTCCTCGGTATCCGCTACGAAATCAAAGGCGCGGAAAACGTGCCTGACCGGCCCTGCGTGATTCAGTCGAACCACCAGAGCACTTGGGAGACGTTCTTTCTCTCCGCCTATTTCTCGCCTTTGAGCCAGGTGCTCAAGCGCGAATTGCTCTACGTGCCGTTCTTCGGCTGGGCCATGGCCATGCTGCGGCCGATTGCCATTGATCGCGACAACCCGAAAGCGGCGCTGAAACAAGTCGCTGCAAAGGGTGATGAACTGCTCAAGGACAACGTTTGGGTGCTGATCTTTCCGGAAGGCACGCGCGTTCCTTATGGCACTGTCGGCAAGTTCTCGCGCAGTGGCAGCGCATTGGCAGTAAATGCGGCGCTTCCGGTCCTGCCGATTGCACACAATGCGGGCAAGTTCTGGCCGAAAATCGGCTGGGGCAAGACGTCCGGAGTGATCACGGTGGTCATTGGTGAACCGATGTACGCCGAAGGTACTGGCCCGCGTGCCATCGCCGAGCTGAACGACCGGGTGCAGGCCTGGAATGAAAAGACCCAGCGCGAAATGGGCTCGTTGCCACCGGCCCCGCACGCGCCGGCTGCGAGTGATCAGCTGGCTGTCTGAGATTTTGTGGATAACCTGTGTACGGTTTTGTTGAAAATGCCTGAATATTGATGTTAAGTAATTGATTTACTTATATATTTCTCAAGCTCATAAAACGCCGTAAAAGGTGCATAAGTTTTTTCTGGAAGTAAAAAAACCGGCTGATATAGCCGGTTTTTTTGTGCCTTATCAATCAGCGATAAGCGGCAACTCAAGCACGAACGTTGTGCCTTGATCGACCACGCTAAAGCACTCGATTCGGCCGCCATGATGATCGATCACGGCTTTAACCATCGACAATCCCAGTCCTATGCCATCGATCCCTTGGGCTGAGGAAAAGCGCCGGTATTGAGTGAACAGGTCGGGCAGTTCTTCGGCAGTGATGCCTTTGCCTTGATCCGTCAGCTCGCAGCGCAACCATTCATTGTCGCAACTGACGCGCAACTGAATCGTGGTGTCGGCCGGGCTGTACTTGATGGCGTTTTCCAGCAAATTGAACAATGCACGGGTCAGCAATCCCTGGTCGGCCAGCACCAGCCGCTCCTGGGCTTGCTCGTCCATGTCGTGGCGCAACTCGATACGTTGTTGTTGGGCGATGGGCAATGCCTGATCCACCACGTCGAGGACCAGCATCGCAAACAGACTGGGCTGGAACTGATAGGCCTCGGATTCCGCCCGCGCCAACAGCACGAAGCCGTCAGTCAAGGAAAGCGCGCGGCGCACCTGACGTTCAATCTGCTCGAACAGCGGTGAATCCGCTCCGGCCTGATGGCGGTGAACATCGAGCAGAGCGAGGATAGCCGAATGCGGCGCGCGCAGATCGTGGGAGAGAAAGCGCAGTAAAACGCCACGTTGTTCCTCTGCGGCGCGCTCGGCACTGAGGTCGGTGAGGCTCAGCAACCAACCGATTGGCGTGTCACCGTCCACCGGCAGCAACGCGGCACGCTCAAGACGCAGACTGCGTTCCTTGTGATCGCGAAACTCCAGCAGTGGCATGGCGGACAATGTAGGGCGCGGCGCTGTGGACAACTCGGGATAACCGAGCTGTGCCAGTTGATCGAGAACATCGTCGCCCACCAGCGCCTGATCGAACAGAAGACGAGCCTTGCGATTGCCCAACAGGATCCGTCCCTTGGGGTCGCTGATCAGTGTGGCAACGGGCAAATACTCCAGACCGTCCGCGATGAACCGCCGGGTATCGCGGGTGCGGCTCATGGCTTGTTCGAGCGCCATGATCTGGCCCTGCAAGCGATCAGCGCCGGTAAATTGCGTGCGGCGGCGCTCGGGAAACACTTTCGGTTCGCTGTCGAGCCGCGCCAATTCCCAGCCGAAGTACGTCAGCACCACGCTGAGCCGGCGCCAGTTCCAGATCAGATAGCCAAACAGCATGCCCAACACCGCTGGCGTCGGCGACCACCATAGACGCATTTCCGCCAGGCCAGCGCTGGTAATCAACACGCACGCCATGCCAATCAGTGTCACCCAAAGTGCCAGACGCGGCCGCCACAGCAGTAGCCCCAGTATGCAAGCCACCCAGCCAACCGAGAGCAGAGCACCCGCTGCCGGAGAAGCATCGTGCAAGTTTATCTGCGCGCGATACGACAACAGGGCAGTCAGCGGTAACAGCACTAGACTTATCCACAACCACTCACGCACCAACTGGCGAAACAGTCGCTGCACCTGGCTCGGCTCGCGGCTTTCGTGCCGCCGGCGGTCATTCATGGGAAAAAGGGGTAGGGCGGGTGAATGGTTTCATAGGCCACAGGTCTGAGAGGTGACCCGAAGAATCATAGCGGACGTCGACTAACGGCGGGCTGCTTCCTTTCATAGCGATGGCCGAGCGGCTAAGGTTGACGGCCAACTGCCCCAGCAACAAGGAACCACCGCGTATGCGAGTTGCAATACTGGACGACGAGCCCGCCGAGCTGCGCCGGGTCGAGCAGACCTTGCAACAAATGGCCGAGGTCGGAGAACAGCCATGGTCTCTGCACAGCTTCGAGCGCGGTGAAGACCTGCTGCGGCAATTGCGCCGGGAAACCTTCGACCTGCTGATCCTCGACTGGCAACTGCCCGACCTCACCGGTCTGGCTTTACTGCGCTGGACTCGCGAACACATGGAAGCGCCGCCTGCGGCGATCATGCTCACCAGCCGCGATGGCGAAAGCGATATCGTCCAGGCCCTCAACGCCGGCGCCGACGACTACGTCAGCAAACCGTTCCGGCCCAATGAACTGAAAGCCCGGGTCGCCGCAGTGCTGCGCCGGCACAGCCAGCCACGCACACCTGCTGCCGAAGTACTCACCTTCAATGACCTGACCTTCGACGATGCCGAATTGACCGTCACCCGTGAGGGTAAGCCGATCGTCATGACTGAACGCGAGTATCGGCTGGCTCGGTGCCTGTTCAGTAATTTAGGGCGACCGCTGTCGCGCGATTACCTGTATGAGCGATTTTGGCCACATGAGGAAGTAGCCTCCTCAAGGCCGCTGGATACGCATATCTATCGGTTGCGTAACAAGTTGGGGCTGACGGCGGATCGCGGTTGGCAGTTGCTGACGATTTACGGGTATGGGTATCGGTTGGAGAGTGTGACGACGGCGAGCGAGTGAATCGCGGGTAATAAAAAAGGCCAACGCAATGCGTTGGCCTTTTTCGTTGCAGCTGATCTGGATCAGAAATCCAGGTTGGACACCGCCAGGGCGTTGCTTTCGATGAAGTCACGGCGAGGTTCGACCGCATCACCCATCAGGGTGTTGAAGATCTGGTCTGCGCCGATGGCGTCTTCGATGGTGACTTTCAGCATGCGGCGCACGCTTGGGTCCATGGTGGTTTCCCACAGCTGATCCGGGTTCATTTCGCCCAGACCTTTGTATCGCTGGATGGTGTGGCGCTTGGTGCTTTCAGCCATCAGCCAGTCCAAAGCTTCCTTGAACTCGGTGACCGCTTTCTTGCGCTCGCCACGCTGGATGTACGCGCCTTCATCGAGCAGGGTGCTCAGTTGAGCGCCGAGAGTAACGACAGTTTTGTAGTCGTTGCTGCCGAAGAAGTCGCGGTTGAAGGTGACGTAGTTCGACAAACCGTGGGAGATCAGTTCAACCTCCGGCAGCCACACGCCACGTTCACGATCTTCGCGCAGGCTGGCTTTGTAGACCAGGCCGGACTTCTCGACGGTACGCAGGCGAGCTTCGTATTGGGCCAGCCACTCCTGCATCGCTGCATGGTCGCCAAGCTTTTCCAGGCTAACGGCCGGCAGGTAAATGAAGTGCTCGGTCAGTTCCTGCGGGTACAGGCGCGACAGACGCTTGAGGGTCTTCATCACCATGCGGAAGTCATTCACCAGACGCTCCAGCGCTTCACCGGAAATGCCCGGGGCCTCTTCGTTCAGGTGCAGGCTCGCATCTTCCAGGGCCGACTGCGTCATGTACTCTTCCATGGCGTCGTCGTCTTTGATGTATTGCTCTTGCTTGCCTTTCTTGACCTTGTACAGCGGCGGCTGGGCGATGTAGATGTAGCCGCGCTCGATCAGCTCCGGCAGCTGACGGAAGAAGAAGGTCAGAAGCAGGGTCCGGATGTGCGAACCGTCGACGTCAGCATCGGTCATGATGATGATGTTGTGATAGCGCAGCTTGTCGATGTTGTACTCTTCGCGACCAATGCCGCAACCCAGCGCGGTGATCAGGGTGCCCACTTCCTGGGAAGAGATCATCTTGTCGAAACGTGCTTTCTCGACGTTGAGGATCTTGCCCTTGAGCGGCAGGATGGCCTGGGTCTTGCGGTTACGTCCCTGCTTGGCAGAGCCGCCCGCGGAGTCACCTTCCACGAGGTAGAGTTCAGACAGCGCAGGATCTTTTTCCTGACAGTCAGCGAGCTTGCCCGGCAGGCCGGCGATATCCAGCGCGCCTTTGCGGCGGGTCATCTCACGGGCCTTGCGCGCGGCTTCACGGGCACGGGCGGCATCGATCATCTTGCCGACGACCAGTTTTGCTTCGTTCGGGTTTTCCAGGAGGAAGTCGGAGAAGTACTTGCCCATTTCCTGTTCGACTGCGGTCTTCACTTCGGAAGACACCAGCTTGTCTTTGGTCTGGGAGCTGAACTTCGGATCCGGCACTTTCACCGAGATGATCGCGGTCAGGCCTTCACGGGCATCGTCACCGGTGGTGGCGACTTTGTGCTTCTTCGCCAGACCTTCCTGCTCGATGTAGTTGTTCAGGTTACGCGTCAGTGCCGAACGGAAGCCCACCAGGTGGGTACCGCCGTCGCGCTGCGGAATGTTGTTGGTGAAGCACAACAGGTTCTCGTTGAAGCTGTCGTTCCACTGCAGGGCGATTTCCACACCGATGCCGTCTTCACGCTGGATGTTGAAGTGGAACACCTGGTTGACCGCAGTCTTGTTGGTATTCAGGTATTCAACGAACGCACGCAGGCCGCCTTCGTACTTGAACAGCTCTTCCTTGCCGCTGCGCTCGTCCTTGAGGACGATGCCGACACCGGAGTTAAGGAAGGACAGTTCACGAATGCGCTTGGCCAGGATGTCCCAGCTGAAGTGAATATTCTTGAAGGTTTCGCTCGAAGCCTTGAAGTGGATCTGGGTGCCGGTGGTTTCGCTGTCGCCAACGATGGCCATCGGTGCCTGAGGTACGCCGTGGATGTAGGTCTGTTCCCAGATCTTGCCGCTGCGGCGAACTGTCAGTACCAGCTCTTCGGACAGCGCGTTCACTACCGACACACCTACACCGTGCAGACCGCCGGATACCTTGTAGGAGTTATCGTCGAACTTACCGCCAGCGTGGAGGACGGTCATGATGACCTCGGCGGCAGACACGCCTTCCTCTTTGTGCACGTCTACCGGGATGCCACGGCCGTTGTCTTTAACGGTGATGGACTCATCCGGGTGGATGATGATGCTGATGTCGTCGCAGTGGCCAGCGAGGGCTTCGTCGATCGAGTTGTCGACCACCTCGAACACCATGTGGTGCAGACCGCTGCCATCGTCGGTGTCACCAATGTACATACCGGGACGTTTGCGTACGGCATCCAGGCCTTTCAGCACTTTAATGCTCGTTGAGTCGTACGTATTTTCTTCGCTCAATGCCTTCACTCCCGATGGTCGTGGGTCTGGGTGATACGGCCCTGTTCCACGTGGAACAAAGCGACTGGCGTTTCCGTCTGCCAGCCTTCCCTCAATAATTCGTGATCTACACAGGTGATAAACACCTGGCAGCGTAAGTCTTCCAGCAAACGGCACAGCGCACGGCGGTGGCTCTCGTCCAGTTCGGACGGCAAGTCATCCACAAGATAAATACACTGACCGCGTCGGGCCTGGCTTACCAGATGCCCTTGGGCTATCCGCAAGGCACAGACCACCAACTTCTGCTGACCCCGGGACAAGATGTCCGCGGCATTGTGTGCGCCCAATCTAAGACGCAAGTCAGCCCGTTGCGGCCCGGCCTGGGTGTGACCCATCTGCTGATCCCGTTGCAGGGACCCGGCAAGTACGGCACTCAATTCCCGGTCTTTGTCCCAGCCTCGGTAATAGCTGAGCGTCAAACCATCGAGCTCAACCAGTTCGCTCAAGGTTTGTTCAAAGACTGGTTTCAAGGCTTTGATGTAAGCGCGGCGGTATTCATCGATTTCAGCGCTGGCCTGGCACAGTTCCCTGTCCCAAACCGCCTGCGAAACGGCGTCAAGTGTACCATGCCGCAGCCAAGAGTTTCTCTGGCGCAGGGCCTTCTGCAAGCGCTGCCAAGTGGCCATGAACCGTGGCTCGACGTGGAACACGCCCCAGTCGAGAAATTGCCGGCGAATCTTCGGCGCGCCTTCCAGCAGACGAAAGCTGTCCGGGTTGATCAACTGCAGCGGCAAGATCTCCGCCAGCTGCGCGGCACTGCGGGCATTCTGGCCGTCGATGCGGATCTGGAACTCGCCCTGACGATCGCGCGATATCCCCAGCGCACTATGGCCACCCTCGGCCAATTCGACCTGACCGAATACGGTACAGGCGAGTTGCTCGTACTGGATGACCGGCAACAGCCGCGTGCTACGAAACGAACGGGCAAGCCCCAGCAGATGAATGGCTTCCAGAACACTGGTTTTGCCGCTGCCGTTGGCGCCGTAAAGAATGTTGATGCGGGGGGAGGGGGAGAAGGTCACCGGGTGCAGATTGCGCACCGCGGTGACCGAAACACGACTTAAGGACATCCAGGGTCAGCTGATTACAGACGCATCGGCATGACAACGTAAGCCGAATCGTCGTTGTCGGACTCTTGCACCAGCGCACTGCTGTTGGAGTCGGACAGGATCAGACGAACCTGCTCGGTGGTCATCACGCCCAGCACGTCGAGCAAGTAGCTCACGTTGAAGCCGATTTCCAGAGAGCCGCCGTTGTATTCAACGCCCACTTCTTCTTCCGCTTCTTCCTGCTCCGGGTTGTTGGCCTGGATCTTCAACTGACCGCTGGCCAATTGCAGACGGATGCCGCGGTATTTCTCGTTAGACAGAATCGCGGTACGGCTAAACGCTTCACGCAGCGCCTGACGATCGCCCAGTACCAGTTTGTCGCCGCCCTTGGGCAGTACACGCTCGTAATCCGGGAATTTGCCGTCGACCAGTTTTGAGGTGAAGGTGAACTCACCGGTGGTAGCGCGGATGTGGTGCTGACCCAGCACGATGCTGACGTTGCCGTCCGGCTCGGTGAGCAGGCGCGCCAGTTCAAGGATACCTTTGCGCGGCACGATAACCTGGTGATGATCCGGCTGACCGATATCGGCTTTCATCGAGCACATGGCCAGACGGTGACCGTCAGTGGCCACAGCGCGGATGATGCCTTCAGATACTTCCAGCAGCATCCCGTTGAGGTAATAACGCACGTCCTGCTGGGCCATGGCGAAGCTGGTGCGTTCGATCAGACGACGCAGTTTGCTTTGCTCCAGACTGCAGGTCAGCGAGCCAGGGCCTTCTTCAACAGTCGGGAAATCGTTGGCCGGCAGGGTCGACAGGGTGAAGCGGCTCCGGCCAGCCTTTACCACCAGCTTCTGCTCGTCGACCTTGATATCGATCAGCGCGTCGTTGGGCAGGCTTTTGCAGATGTCCATCAGCTTGCGCGCAGGCACGGTGATGGAACCTGTTTCAGCCGGCTCTTCAAGTTGCACCCGACCGACCAGCTCGACTTCGAGGTCGGTACCGGTCAGCGACAGTTGCTGGCCTTCGACAACCAGCAGCACGTTTGAGAGTACCGGCAAGGTCTGTCGGCGCTCGACGACGCCTGCGACCAGTTGCAGGGGTTTCAACAGGGCTTCGCGTTGAATGGTGAAATGCATGGTCTAGTCCCTTGCCTTAATAAGCTGCGCTGGTGTTCATCAAGTGGTCAGTGTACGCAGCAGGTTCTTGTAGTCCTCGCGGATGTCCGCGTCGGATTCCTTAAGTTCGTTGATCTTGCGGCAGGCGTGCAAAACAGTCGTGTGGTCGCGGCCGCCAAACACATCGCCGATTTCCGGCAAGCTGTGGTTGGTCAGTTCCTTGGACAACGCCATGGCGACCTGACGCGGACGAGCGACCGAGCGCGAACGGCGCTTGGACAGCAAGTCGGAGATCTTGATCTTGTAGTACTCGGCGACAGTGCGCTGAATGTTATCCACAGAGACCAGCTTGTCCTGCAACGCCAACAAGTCTTTCAGGGATTCGCGAATCAACTCGATGGTGATGTCGCGGCCCATGAAGTGCGAGTGGGCGATCACGCGTTTCAGCGCGCCTTCCAGCTCACGGACGTTGGAGCGAATACGCTGGGCAATGAAGAACGCCGCATCGTGTGGCAAGTCGACTTTGGCCTGGTCGGCCTTCTTCATCAAGATCGCTACGCGGGTTTCCAGCTCCGGCGGCTCGACGGCAACCGTCAGGCCCCAGCCGAAGCGGGATTTGAGCCGCTCTTCAAGGCCTTCGATTTCTTTCGGATAGCGGTCACTGGTGAGAATGACCTGCTGGCCACCTTCAAGCAGGGCGTTGAAGGTGTGGAAAAATTCTTCCTGAGAACGCTCTTTGCGGGCGAAGAACTGAATGTCGTCGATCAACAAGGCATCCACCGAACGGTAGAAACGCTTGAACTCATTGATTGCGTTCAGTTGCAGCGCCTTGACCATGTCAGCCACGAAACGCTCGGAATGCAGGTATACGACCTTGGCATTCGGGTTCTTCTTTAATAGATGGTTACCCACCGCATGCATCAAGTGAGTTTTACCCAGGCCAACGCCACCATAAAGGAAGAGTGGGTTGTAGCCGTGCTTGGGATTGTCCGCTACCTGCCAGGCTGCCGCTCGGGCGAGTTGGTTGGATTTACCTTCAACGAAGTTTTCGAAGGTGAATGTGCGGTTCAGGTAACTGGTGTGCTTCAGCGCGCCTTCGACCTGCACGGTGCGCTGTTCGGCGCGAACCGGGGCCTGTTGCGATGCGGCACCGGCCATTGGATCGAAGCTGTCGCGGGACGGCTCTTCGCTGACCTCAGCGGTTTTCTGCGTGGAACGCTTGGCCGGCGCAGGCGTCGGGGCTGGCGCTGGCGTGTTCGCTGGCGCGGCATTGGCCTGAGCCTGGGAAGCTTGCGCGGCGGCCAACGGAGCATTCGGTGCTGCACGCGGCGCCGAACTGCGCTTGCTGCCTATTAATAAGGAAAGCGCAGGCGCCAAGCCGTTGCCGTGCTCATCCAGCAGTTCGAGGACGCGTCCCAGGTACTTTTCGTTGACCCAGTCCAGCACGAAACGGTTCGGTGCGTAGACGCGCAACTCGTCGCCTTCGGCTTCGACCTGTAGTGGACGGATCCAGGTGTTGAATTGTTGGGCAGGCAGCTCCTCGCGCAAAAGCTCCAC